>CBDVDJ010000169.1:0-6492 GCA_965372695.1 uncultured bacterium | reverse complement strand
CAGACCTCGCACAGTTGATCGGACGCGACCGCAGTTCGGTGGCGAACACACTTCGATTGTTGAACCTGCCGGACGAAATCCAGGGCATGATCGTCGACGGGCGTCTGACCGGAGGCCACGCGCGCGCGCTTCTGGCGCTTCCAACGCAGAAGGATCAACTGGAACTGGCGCGGCGCATCGAGAAGCGCAGCCTCAGTGTCCGCCAGGCGGAAACAGAGGCGGGGCTGGTATCGACGAAGAAGACCCGCACGGAAAAGCAACCGAAGGCTAAGGCGACTCACATTGCCTACCTGGAGAGCGCGATATCGACTCACCTGGGTACGCGCGTGCTGATCGACGAGAAGCGCGGCGGCAAGGGCAGGATCACGATTGAGTTCTACAGCCACGAAGACTTCGAACGCATAGCGGAACTGTTGAACCTCCCGTTACCACGTTAGATGCCGGCGATGGGCGTCGCACAGGAAAGAGAGGGAGAGAGAAAAACTAATTGACGGATTCTCACTCGTGGCGTGGTATAAAGACGTCATGGGCAAACAACTCTCCGTCATGATCGTCCCGCACGACACCAACAGGACCCTGAACCTCCGGTTCTCTTACCGGTTGCTCTACGTCTTCGCCGGTCTCGTTGCCGTGCTCGTGATCGCCGTGCTCGTGTTCATGTTCACGTACGGCCGCGTACTGTACACCGCCCAGCAGTCCGCCCGGCTCGGCTGGGAGAATCGAAAGCTCAAGCACCAGGCGGCGCAGATCGACTCCCTCAAGCTCGAGCTCCTCAACCTCCACGCTTTCAGCATTCAGATCAAAGGCATGCTCGGCGTCGATCTCTCCCTGGAGGACAGCCTCCTGGTGGCCAACTTCTCACCGGATGAGGGGAGACCGGCTATTCTGGCGGATGATATCGGTGAGGGCGTCGAGGTCCCGGAGCAGAAGCGGATGCTCGAGTCAATGCCCTCGCTCTGGCCCGTAAAAGGCTTTATTACAAGGGGATTCCACATCACGGGGGGCGAAAAAAGCGAGAAATATCACCCGGGTATAGATATTGCTGCTGCCCAGAATACACCGATCAAGGCGGCGGGCGAGGGGCTTGTCGTCACGAGCGCCTACGACAAGACCTACGGGTACGTCGTCGAGATCGATCACGGGTACGGTATCTATACTCTGTATGGACACAACGACCGAAATCTGGTAAAAGTTGGTGACCGGGTAACCCGCGGAGACCCGATTGCCTTTTTGGGAAGCACTGGGAAGAGCACAGCTCCGCACTTGCATTTCGAGCTTAGAAAAAACGGCATTCCAGTCGATCCCAAGGAGTATCTCCTGGATTACTAGCCTGGCCCGCGAGCGGCATCCGATCCCGTCAGCGCGGGCTTCGCATTGGTTGACTTGCTTTGTCGAAAATCACTGTGTAGAGGAGGCGTAAAGCATGTTTGGTAAAGAAGCGGAAAGCACCACAGGACAGGGCAGCCTGAATTCGATACTTGGACAGGGCTGCAAGGTGAAGGGGGACATCGAACTTCAAGGCACAATCCGCATCGACGGCCAGTTCGACGGCTCCATTCAATGTCCGGAGACTCTCATTATCGGCAAATCTGGAGTGGTCAAGGCCGAGGTAAAGGTCAAGAACGCCATCGTGGGCGGCAAAATCGTCGGGAATATTATCGCGACGAACAAAATTGAACTCCAGACAGGTTCGCACGTCGAGGGCGACATCCAGACGACGCGGCTCGTGATTGACGAGGGCGTCTTCTTCGAGGGCAACTGCAAGATGGGCGGCAAGACTCCCGAGATCAGAACGGAGAAGTCCTGGTCCAAGCCCGAGCAGAAACCTGAGCCGGCGGCTTCCCGCTAAACGCGGCTGCCCAGCAAAGAGTTTCGCTAACGAGGCTTCCGGATCTTGTATCCGGAGGCCTCGTTGCACTCGCTACCGAACGCCCCGTCAGGGGTCAGTTTTCCACATCCAACATATAAGGTGTGAATAAATACCGCTTGTTTGTGGATAACGTATTTTATTTATTGGCAGGCGGTTAAAGCGATATGAACGGAGGGGGCGGGTCTTTCTCCACAATTCGCTCCCTCAAACTTCTGTAATTTCCAGAGCGATATACTGTTATGGCGAACGGCTTAAGAACGCAGTGAATGACGGCGCTTCTAGCCGTTGTAAATGAATGAATTGCCGCCATCGGCCGTCAGCGGGAGATCGGTCGGCCCTCGCGCCGCCATCGCGTGATGTCCCCGGCGAGGTGGCGGACCCGCTCGAAGCCCGCCCGGTTCAAAACCGCCTCGGCACTGTAGGCACGGGGTCCTGAAGCGCAGTAAACGACGATTTCCTTGTCCCGGTACGTTTCGAGTTCTCCGATACGCCGCGAAATCTGGGCGTGAGGAATGTGGACGGCCCCCGGTATGTGGCCGCTTGCGTATTCACCACTCGTCCGGACATCGAGAATCAGCGGGGCGGCGCCGGATTGAAGTCGCGATGCGAGCTCTTCACCCGAGATCAATGCGTCCCCGGTCGGGGCCGATCCGCCGCCGCATCCGGGTAGTGCCATGAGCCAGCCGGTCAGCGCGACAAGCGAGATGGTCAGGGCCAGGGTGATTCGTGTTTTATTCGTGACGGGACCTTTCACGCACCGGATTATAGCGGAAAGACCCGTTACGTCAACGGTTCCCGCCGCACCGGCACTGTCTCACCCACTTGACAGGTACCCCCGTTCTGGTGTTTAATAAATCCTGTCCATTCCGGTTATTCGAGGTCAGGGGGAAATTCCGGAGGCAAATTGGAGGTTACTCGCGCGCGTATTCTGCTTGCCGATGACGAGGAAGATTTTCTTCGGTTCACCGCCAACCTCTTCGAAAAAGAGGGCTACGAGTGCGACTGCGCGACCGACGCCCCTTCGGCAATCGCAAAGCTCAAGCGGCGGCGCTACGACGCCGTGATTTCGGATATCAGAATGCCGGGCAACGATGACCTCAAACTGGTTCGTGAAACGGCCAGGATACAGGAAGGTGTTCCCGTCATACTCGTCACCGCGTATCCTTCCATGGATACCGCGGTACCGGCGGTCGAACTGCCGGTTCGGGCGTATGTCGAAAAGCCGGTCGAGTTTCGGGAATTACTGACCCGGGTCGACGGCGCCATCCTCGAGTCGCGCGATTCGAAGAGGGCGGAGGAAAGCGCGACCGACCCGAGTGACCGGACGGGGTGGTTTATCCAGCTGCTTTCGACCGTATCGGACGAGTTGCAGGCGTCAAAAAGCGCGTTCAAATCGAAACGGCTGGGCCGGCTGCGCGTATCGATCGAACGTATCGTCGAGCAGTTGAAGTCAGAGATGAATTGAAGCCGGTACTTCCACAACGACGGAAGTGACACGGACGACATAGCAGGGCCCGCGGCGATCGGTCGCGGGATACCTTGACGGGCGGGCGAAAGGCCCGCAAGTTGAAGGTCCATTACGGGGCAATCCTTGGGATTCGGGGGGATGCTCTGGGGGACCTTGTTTTTTTGGGGAGAGCGCCGGAGCCGGCGAGACCACCGCGGGTTCGGGACCGGGTCGTCCCAGAGAACTCGGAACCCGTACCTACGGGGAGATGGTCCGCCGGCTTTGGCCTGTTGTTGAGGCGAGCACGACCAGACCATCAATAATCATGAATCATGCGGAACGCGGCAATACCGGCACACGCAGCCGGATCCTCATTCTCGAACCCGACAATAAAAAGGCCGGCAGGCTGCTGGCAGCGATCGGCAGCGACGGGACCGGTTTCGATCCGGTACTGAGCGGCGATCCGGACGCGGCGCTCGCGGATATCGCGGCGGGTAAAGCCACGTATGATGCAGCCGTCTTGTCCAACGCGATGCCCGGGACATCGGGGCTCGAATTTTCTCGCCGGCTCAAGAGTCATCTGCGGTCCGTATCTACGCTGGTCATCCTGGAACCCGGCGAGGAAGAAGAGGCTTCCACCGCGCTGCTCGCCGGCGTAGACGATATCCTCGTCAGGGACGCCGCCGGCGGGTATCTCAAGATTCTTCCCGTGTTGCTCAAGAAAATGCTGAAGGCGCCCCCCGAAACCAGCGAAGCCCCTGAACGCCTCGCCGTGATCATCCGGTCGGACCCCGCGAGTACCGAGTACAAGGCCGCCGCAGAGTCGCTGCGCGCTTCGGAGCCGTTCTGGCGGGCGCAGGTCGAGAGTCCGTTCGAGTATCTTGTCCTCGTCGACAGAAACATTGTCATCCAGTACCTCAACCGTACGGCCCCTGGAGTCGACTTCCGTGAGGTCCTGGGCAAGGTGTCGTTGCTGGACTTCATCGACCCCGAGATGCACGAAAGCATCCGGCGGGACTTCGAGACCGTTTTCAGCGAGGGCGCCCCGGTGCACTTCGAGTCGTACTCTCCGGATCTGGACATGTGGTTCAGCAACACGGCGGGGCCGCTCTACCAGGGCGAAGAGATTATCGGCGCGTCGGTATTCGCCCGCGACATCACCAAACGGAAAACATACGAGAATCAGCTCAAGGAATCCGAGGAACGCTTCCGCAGACTCGCGGAGACCATAAGCGATGTGTTCTATATCCTGGATGTCGAAAAGCGGCAAGCGCTTTATGTGAGTCCCGCGTACGAGGAAATGTACGGCCGCCCGGCGAAAGAGATCTACGAGAACCCGATGTCGTGGACAGAAGCCGTGCACCCGGACGATCGCGAGCGGGTGCTCGCGAGTTTCGCCACCCTGGGAGAAACAGTCGCCGGCGGATTTCAGGGCAGCGACTACCGGATCGTCAAACCGGATGGCGCCGTGCGGTGGCTGCAGCACCGCGCATTCGTGTTCAAGACGGAAGATGGCCGCCCCACGCAGGTCGTCGGCGTGGCGACCGACATCACGGCGGCCAGCGAGGCGAGGGAGCGTCTTCGCGAGAGCGAAGAGAAGTATCGAACGCTCGTCGACCAGGCGTCCGACGGCATCCTGGTCTCCGACATGGAGGGCGGTTACATTGAGGCCAACGATTCGGCGTGTGAGATGCTGGGGTATTCGCGCGACGAACTTTTTCGCCTGAATTTTCGCGACATCGTAACCAGAGAAAACCTCGAGCAAGACCCACCCCAGATCGACGAACTGCGAGATGGCAAGCTGATTGTCAAGGAACGACAGCTGCGGCGCAAGGATGGAACGGTCTTTATGGTGGAAGGCAGTTTCAAGGCCCTGTCCGACGGCCGATTCCAGATAATAATCCGGGATATCACGGAGAGAAAAAAGGCAGAGGCGATCCTCCGGCGCTCGCAGGAGGAACTCGAACGGCGGGTGGCGGAGCGAACGCGGGAACTTCGTGTGACGATGGAGGCGTTCGAAAAAGCCCAGCGGCTGGCGTCGATCGGTACCCTGGCCGCCGGCATCGCCCACGAAATCAACAACCCGATCGGGTCTATCCTGATGGCGGCCGACGCGGCGCTCTATTCGCTGGGTGATTCGAAAAAAAAGGGAGAAGTCACCGAGGCGCTCGCCTCCATCAAGAACGACGCCAAACGGGCGGGGCAGATCGTGAAGACGGTGCTGCAGTTGTCGCGCCAGGAAGACTCAGAGAAGTCGCCGCGAAACGCGGGAGACGTGGCGCGGCGGGCCCGGGATATTACGCGGGGGGTCGCCGTTCAGAATAACGTGCACGTCGAACTGGTAATGGAGCCGGCCCTCCCCAGAATCATGATCAATTCGACTGAGATGGAGCAGGTGTTCGTCAACCTGATCACTAATGCAATCGAGGCCTCGGATTACGGGCAGACGATCTGGGTGCGATTGACCAGGGACGGAGACGCAGTGGCCTCCCGGTTTGTCGACGAGGGGCGGGGCATGCCCGGGGAGGAAGTCGACCGCATATTCGACCCGTTTTATACCACGCGGCAGGATGAGGGTGGCACGGGGTTGGGGTTGAGCCTCACGCATGCGATCGTGCGCCAGCACGGG
Organism: uncultured bacterium; assembly: GCA_965372695.1. Taxonomy (GTDB): domain Bacteria; phylum Krumholzibacteriota; class Krumholzibacteriia; order WVZY01; family JAKEHA01; genus CBDUWU01. The sequence goes on along the minus strand of CBDVDJ010000169.1, from coordinate 546 downwards.
GGAACGATTGAAGTCGACAGCCGGCCGGGCAAAGGGACGACGATTACGGTGTCTCTTCCCGTCGCCGGGAGGTGACCTCACTGCCGAACGGAATATAGCTGCACACTGAAGAGCTCTCGCTCGTCCTGCCAGACGCATTCGGAAGTGAAGCCCGCGTCGCCGGCGATTTCGGCGAATTCGGCGATGTGGAACTTGTACGACGACTCGGTCCAGATGCTTTCGCCCTCTTCGAACTCGAATTTCCACTGATCGATATTGACAGTTTGTCGAACGAGACTGACGAGGTGCATCTCGATGCGCCCGGCGGCGTCATTATAGTAGGCGTGGTGTTCGAAGGCGCTGGTATCGAAGCAGGTTCCGAGTTCTTCGTTGATGCGTCGCAGGATATTCATGTTGAACTCGGCCGTGACGCCCTCGGCGTCGTTGTAGGCGCGGGTGAGTATGTCGGGGTCTTTCTTGACGTCGATACCGATGAGCATTTTTCCGGAAGGACCGGCGTGACTTGCCATACGGGACAAAAACCGCTTCGCCTCGGCGAGGTGGAAG
>CBDVDJ010000168.1:0-6498 GCA_965372695.1 uncultured bacterium | reverse complement strand
CGCTGGCGGCCCCCGCTCGACCGATGCGCCGGCGACGCCCGCCGTGCTCGACTACGGTCCGAGCTTCGACCAGGTGAACCAGATCAACGTCGTGTCGCTCCACGACGCCGGCTACCATGGCGAGGGCATCATGATAGGCGTGTTCGACACGGGGTTCATGCTGCGCCACGAGGCGTTCCAGCACCTAGACGTCGAAGCCGAGTGGGACTTCATCTTCGACGACGGCAATACCGAAAACGAGCCCGGCGACCTGTCGGCGAGTCAGCACAACCACGGCACCCAGGTACTTTCGACGATAGCCGGTTTCGCCGAGGGCAAGCTCATCGGCACGGCGTATGCGGCCACCTACGTTCTCGCCAAGACGGAGCGGATGTTCGAAGAGGTCGTCGGCGAGGAAGACGACTTCGTCCGCGCGCTCGAGTGGGTCGACAGCATCGGCGTAGATATCGTGAGCGCTTCGCTCGGTTACTACGACTGGTACACGTTCGCCGACATGGACGGCAATACGGCGATCACGACGGTCGCGTGCGACATCGCGGTGGGCAAGGGGATCACCGTCTGTACGGCGGCGGGCAACGAGAGAACTACGTCGTGGGGCCACATCATCGCCCCCTCCGACGGCGACAGCGTGATAGCGGTGGGCGCCGTCGACGCGGCCGGTCAACTGACGATTTTCAGTTCGCCGGGGCCGAGCGCCGACGGGCGGATCAAGCCCGACATCGCCGCCATGGGTAAGTATGTAACGACGGCGGCGCCGTCCGATTCGACCGGATACACGTCTTTATCCAGTGGTACCAGTTTCTCGACGCCGATCGCCGGAGGCGCGATCGCGTTGATCCTGCAATGGGTCGACGAGAACACGGCGGTGAGCTGGGGGCCGATGGACGTGCTGCAGGCGCTCCGTACCGAGGCATCGCAGTCCGACAGCCCCGACAACGATCTGGGGTGGGGAATCATCGACGCCTACCAGTCGGCGCTGCGCGGTGACAGCGCTGTCGGTATCACCGACGCCATTTCCATGGACGTTTCGCTGACGGGAAATGTCGTCAGGGGATCGGTTTTCAACGGCAATTCGACAGCGCAAACCGTCAATGTGCTTCGCCAGAAATTGCGGGGCGGCGGCAGTGACGAGGACGCCGTCACCGTGGCCGCGGGGGTCGTCGTCGAGGGTTCGTCCTCCAGCGTCTTCGAGGACAGGCTCCAGGAGGGCGGGGTCTACGAGTACTCCCTGCGGCTGCCCGATAACCCGGATTTCGTTTTTGGAGAAACCACGGTGACTTTCCAGTACGGCATCACGCTCGACCAGAGCGCCCCCAACCCGTTCTCGGCATCCTCGGGAGCCGAGACCACCATCCGCTACTCGATCGGCGGAGTCCCGGCGGCGCCCGGCCAGCCGGCGGCGATCGGTACCTACGCGGATGTCAGGCTCGAGATCTTCGACGTGCGCGGCGCGCGCGTGGCAACCCTCGTCGACGGAATCCAGAGCCCCGGTGAGTATACTATCGGCTGGAGCGGCATGAGCGACACCGGCAACCCGGTCGCCTCGGGCGTCTATTTCTACCGCCTCGAGACCCCGGGCCAGGTGCTGACCCGCAAGATGGTTCTCGTCCGGCCCTGAACCGCCTCCCGGCCGCCTAAACAAAGGCATATTCCCCATTTAACGCTTGCACGCCCACGTGTTCCGGGGTAACTTGAATTCTATATAAGGGTCATATATCCAATCCACTCGGATCCGGACAGATCGCAACGGATCTAAACAAAACGTCTCAACACCGGAGTCAATTATGTCATCAAAATACGTATATTTTTTTGGTAACGGCCAGGCCGAAGGCGGCGCGGGGATGAAGGAACTCCTCGGAGGCAAGGGTGCCGGTCTCGCCGAAATGACCAACATCGGAATCCCGGTTCCCGCCGGGTTCACGATTTCGACGGAAGTCTGCACGTACTTCATGAATCACGACGGCGGTTTTCCCGATGGACTCGACGCCCAGGTACGCGAGAGCGTGGCCCGGGTGGAAGAAGTCATGGCGGGCAAGTTCGGCGACGTCAAAAACCCGCTGCTGCTCTCCGTCCGATCGGGCTCGCGCGTTTCGATGCCCGGAATGATGGACACCGTCCTCAACCTCGGCCTCAACGACGATACCGTCAAGGGGCTGATCGCCAAGACCGACAACCCCCGTTTCGCGTACGACAGCTATCGCCGTTTCATCCAGATGTACAGCGACGTCGTCATGGGCGTACACGCCGAGTATTTCGAAGAACTGCTCGTGGCAAAGCGCGACAAGGCGGGTGTCAAGCTGGATAACGAACTGAGCGCCGACGATCTCAGGGAACTGATCGAGGAGTACAAGCAGGTCGTCGAGAAACACGCGGGCAAGTCGTTCCCGCTCGACCCGTGGGATCAGCTGTGGGGCGGCATCGGCGCCGTCTTCCATTCGTGGAACGTACCGCGCGCCGTATCGTACCGCAGGATGCACGACTACCCCGACGACTGGGGTACCGCCGTCAACGTCCAGGCGATGGTGTTCGGCAACATGGGTGACAACTGCGCGACGGGTGTCGCGTTCACGCGCGACCCGGCGACGGGCGAGAAATGTTTCTACGGCGAATACCTCATCAACGCACAGGGTGAAGACGTCGTGGCGGGCATTCGCACGCCGATGCCGATCAACACCCACGGTTCGCCCGACAACGCCGACCAGAGCCTCGAAGCCGTCATGCCCGAACTGTACAGGGAACTCGACGGCTACCAGCAGAAAGTCGAGAAGCACTACCGCGACATGCAGGACATCGAGTTCACCATCCAGGAAGGCAAGCTGTGGATGCTCCAGACGCGCTCGGGCAAACGCACCGGCAAGTCGGCGATTCGCATCGCCGTCGAAATGGTGGCCGAGGGCCTGATCGACGAGAAGACGGCCGTCGGCCGCGTCGAACCCCAGCAGATCGAGCAGCTGCTCCACCCGATGATCGACGGCAACATCGAGGACAAGCCGTTCGCCAAAGGGCTTCCGGCCTCTCCCGGCGCCGCGTCGGGCAGGATCGTGTTTTCGGTCGAGGACGCCGTTCGCCGGCATTCCGAGGGTGACGATGTGGTGCTGGTGCGCACCGAGACGTCTCCCGAGGATATCGAAGGCATGAAGGTTTCGCGCGCTATTCTCACCGCCCGCGGCGGGATGACGTCGCACGCCGCCGTCGTGGCGCGCGGCATGGGCAAGTGCTGCGTCGTCGGCTGCACCGACCTCGTCATCGACTACGACGCGCAGACAGTCACCGTCGGAGACCGCGTGTTCAAGGCCGGCGACGTAATTACGCTGGAAGGATCATCGGGGGCCGTTTACGCGGGCAGGCTGCCCACCGTCGAGCCCGAACTCGACGACACATTTCGCAGCTTCATGGAGTGGGTCGATTCGTTCCGCCGGCTCGGTGTGCGGGCCAACGCCGACACGCCGACCGATTCCGAGGCGGGCCGTTCGTTCGGCGCCGCGGGTATCGGCCTCTGCCGCACCGAGCATATGTTTTTCGGCGAGGAGCGTATCGACGTCGTCCGGCAGATGATCATTGCCGAGACGACCGAAGAGCGCAAGGAAGCCCTCGAGAAGATCCTCCCCATGCAGCGTGAGGATTTTATCGGCGTGTTCAAGGCGATGGACGGCTTTCCCGTCACGATCCGCCTGCTCGATCCGCCGTTGCACGAGTTTCTCCCCCACGACGCCGCCGACGTGGAGGCGCTGGCCGGACGGCTCGGCGTGGGCGTGGCCGAGCTCAAGGCCAAGATCGACTCGCACAGCGAATTCAACCCGATGCTGGGACACCGCGGCTGCCGTCTCGGGATCACGTATCTGGAAATCTACGAGATCCAGGTTCGCGCGATCATCGAGGCCGCCTGTACCGTCAAAAAGGAAGGCGTCGACGTCCAACCCGAAATCATGGTGCCGCTCGTCGGATTCAAGTCCGAACTGGAGTACCTGCGCGAGATGATCGTGCGCCTGGCCGACGAAGTGATCGCCGAGAGCGGCGTGGAACTCGACTACCTCACCGGAACGATGATCGAGGTGCCGCGCGCGGCCGTCACCGCGGACCAGATCGCCGAGTTCGCCGATTTCTTCAGCTTCGGGACCAACGACCTCACCCAGATGGGGTGCGGGTTCAGCCGCGACGACTCGGGCCCGTTCATCAAGGATTATATCGACAAGGGGCTGCTCCCGAACGACCCGTTCGAATCGCTCGACACCGACGGGATAGGAGAACTGGTCCGGATGGCGGTCGAGAAGGGCCGGAAGACCAAGCCCGACCTCAAGCTCGGCATATGCGGTGAGCACGGCGGCGACCCCGCTTCCGTCCACTTCTGCCACAAAATTGGGCTGGACTACGTGAGTTGTTCGCCGTACCGCGTGCCTATCGCCAGGCTCGCCGCGGCGCAGGCAGCGCTCGAAGACGAATAACCGTCGACGGCGCACAACGAAGCGGTTCCCCTAACTGATGTTTTCCGAAAAAGCAAGAGAGAGAATGCTCGCCAGGGGCTTCTCTCTCTTGGCGTTTCCGGGCTTTTTCGGCGACAGCTTCCGCGAGTCGATCGAGCAGATTCGCGAGAATCCGGGACTGTCGCGACGAATCGTCCGATTTGCCGTAATTTTACACATAATCGTCCTGGCGGCGCTGTTTCCGCTCTATTACCCGGGGGCCCTGGACCTTTTCGCGCGTATCGTCTTGTACACGGTGGTGTCGTTCGCCGGGCTCACGGGCTGGCTGCTCCTTTTCACGGGGCTGATCCGCGGGCCGGATGGCCGTGTCCGCCGCGGCGCCGGGCTGGCCAATTACCTGACCATGGCGCGGTTTTACCTCATCGTGCCCATGGTGGTGCTGTTTGCGCACGGCCTGGCCGGGGCGGCGCTCGTCGTGTATGTGGCGCTGGGCCTCACCGACATAGCCGACGGGGTGGTTGCCCGCAGGAGGAACGAACAGACGGATTTCGGCGTGGTGATGGATCCCCTGGCCGACGTATTCTCCACGGCGGCCGTCTTTGCCGCCTTTCTCGCGGCGGATCTCGTCCCGCTGTGGCTGTTCCTCGTGCTGATGCTCCGGTATGCCATGCTGATCGTCGGAAGTTTCGTCCTGTTCCTGGTGACCGGCCCAATCCGGTTCAGGGCCACGATCGCCGGAAAAATTGTTGGCATAATTCAGGGGATCGGCATCATAATCGTCGTGTGGGGTGTGTGGCGGGGGAATGACTGGCAGACGGGCATCGCTCCGGTCCTGTTTCCGGTTCTTGGTCTTGTTTTTGCAAGCATTGTCGTATCCCAGGGTATTATGGGCTATCTGCACATAAGGGGTTTTCGGCGCGAAAGCGCGAGGCGGTAAATGTTGGATCTAGAAGGAAATCTCGCCGTATTCGAACCCATCTCCGTCTTCCAGTTGATCAGCCTGGCGCAGGCCACCGGTGAGCTGTCGCTCGATGTGGGCGACAACTCCGCCCGCGTGTTCTTCGAAGGGGGCAGCGTGACCTACGCGGAGATCAGCAACCGCAAGGTCAAGCTGGGCGAATACCTGGTACAGCAGAAGCTCGTGACGCAGAAGAGCCTGGACAAAATCCTCGTCAAGAACCGCAAGGGAAAGAAGCTGGGCCGGCTCCTCGTGGAAGGCGAAGCCATCGACGAACCCTCCCTCCGTTCGGCCATCGAGGAGCAGATCAAGGAAGTCGTCTACGAAGTGGTGCGGTGGAAGAAAGGCTGGTTTCAGTTCAGCGCCGACAAAAGGCCCGGCGAACAGGACGTCTTCATCGATATACCCCTCGACAGCCTCATTCTGGAAGGCCTGAAGCGGTTGGACGAGGAGGGTGAACACGAGGGATGAAGCGAGCAACGCGAGCCCTATTCGCCCTGCTGATCCTCACCATACCCCGCGCGTGCCCCGGCACTACCGCACCCGACCTCAGCGCTCGAATCCGTATCGACGGACGCGCCGTCGAATATAATGCCGACGAGTGGATTCTCGATGCCGCTACGTCGTTTCGCGAGTCCGATCGGGATTCGCGCTGGGGCGCCAACAACGACGTCTCGCGCATCGCCGTCACCTGGGACGAGACCTTTCTCTACATTGCGATCGAAGGGACATTTGACGCCAGCGCATTGATGGCGTTTCTCGAGCACACGGCCGGCGGCGTGTCAGATTTGGTATCTATCGATCAAATACGAAGAAACATCATATTTTCTGGTATTGTTCCGAATATTATTATGAAGGCGAGTCGATCGTCGCTCGATGCCACCGTGGCGGTCGTCTCGATCCTCGATCCTCTCCGCTACCTCGACCCCTCGGAGTACGACAGCGCGTTCTACCAGTCGGCCGGCGGACCCGGCGCCCTCGAGATCGCCCTTCCGTGGTCGCGAGTCCTGCCGCTGGCGGGCTACGTCAAGCTGATGGTGGCCGTCACGGCGGGGACGGGGACGGGGGCGGGGGACGCGGCGCCGGACCCGGCCCAGCGCCTCTCTGTCGACCGGCAGG
>CBDVDJ010000167.1:0-6509 GCA_965372695.1 uncultured bacterium | reverse complement strand
GAGCTGGCGCATTTCGAAGTAGAGGGGCCCTCCGTCGACGACGGCGACCCATGGTTTGTCGATGGCTGTGTAGAGATCGACCATGCGGCGGGCAACGCTGTCGTCTCGCCGGATGTCCTCGGAGTGCCCTTTTCCGGCGGGAAGGGTATTGAGTTCGGTGGTGAAGGGAACGCAACCGATCACTCCCACGTCGACGTTCTCGTCCTCGAGGACGGCCCCCGAAGCCCGCGCGAAGGTCTCGTCATTGACCATCGGGGTCACGTCGAGGGGATTGTGTACGTCGACGATACCGGCGATACCCGCTTTGTCGAATATTTCCGAGACGGTCTCGACAGTTTGTGACGTGAACGGATCAAAGCGAAATCGGCCCAGGTTATCGGCGAGCGCGACGCATTCGAATCCGGCGTTGGAGAGTGCCCCGAGCCGGAATCCCTCCACGCTTTTGCCGCGAAACGAGTCGAACAGCATCACCAGGTCCTCGAAGTCTTCGAGGGTGTCGGCGACGACGATGCCCGCGCCGAGCGCCAGCGCCCGGGTAACGGCGTAGTTGCCCGCAACCGAGGCCGTGTGGCTCACGGCGGCGTTAGCGCCGGCTTCGCTGCGCGCGCCGCTGTAAATGATTATCGTGCGGCCAGTTGCAGCCATTCTGCCGGCGGTGGCGACGAACCGGTGCCCGTCGAGGGGCTTGAAGCCTTCGACGTAGACGGCCACGATATCCACGCGCGGATCCTGCTCGAGGAACTCGAGGTAGTCTCCCAGGGTGAGATCCATCTGGTTGCCGATGGAGATCGTGTACCGCATGTTGACGGACGACAATTTGCTGCCCTGGACGATCGCGAACGCGCCGCTCTGCGATACGAAGGCGACGCCCGGGCCGTCGCCGGACTTCGGTTCCGGACGGCCGAGTTTATGCCGGGGAATGAATATCGTGTTGTAACGGCCCGGCTGGGAACGGATACCGAGACTGTTGCCACCATTGATCAAGGGCCCCCGCCAGGAAGTAGATCGGGACCGCGCGATGGTCTCGTTCAACAATCGAACAGTATCGTCGCTGCCGGATTTTTCCTCGAATCCGCCCGGTATCACGATCACCGCCTCCGCTTTTTGCGCGTCGATGATGGTGTTGAGGGCGGCGGGTATCTGTCCGGCGCCGACGGCGAGGACGATCAGGTCCACCGTGACCGGAAGCGACGCAATATCGGGGACGCAGCGGCAGCCGTCGACGTCGTCCGTCCCCGGTTTGACGACGTAGATGTTGCTCTTGTCGAACCCCTGGCGCAGCGTATTGTTCAGAATGATGCGGCCCGGGTTGAGTTTGGTCGCGGATACCCCCATTACTGCGATGGTTTCGGGCTCCATCAGCGACGCGAATTTGTCCAGCGGGCGTGCCGGCGCCGGCGGGCGCCGTTCGGGGTCGAGACGGCCAAGGGCGTCGAGGGCCCACACTTCTGTGCCGGACACCACCAGTGGGTTGACCTCGAACTCGGTCAACCCGCGCGGCGCGAATTCACGCGCAAGGTCGGCAAACACCGAACAGACGGAAACGAGCTTATCCATGGGCAGGAGGGGATCGCGGCCGCGGAGTTTCGAGGTGAGCAGCTGGGTGACGGCCGCCCTGGCGAGGGACGACTCGACGCCGCCCGCGGGTGGCACCAGCGCGGAGAAAATGGCCAGGTCACGGCCGGGCTTGAAATGACCGGAAAGAATTTCTGTGTGAATACCGCCGGGGCCGAAGACGACCACTGGACCAAAATCATCGGTCCACCTGAAACCGAGCAGGAGTTCTCCGCCGAGCGAGTGATCGTACTCGACGTAACGGTGCGCGGCGAATCCATCTATCGAAACACTGGAGAGGCCTTCAGACTGGAGGTAACGCTCGATGTCGGCCGTCATCCGCTCGATCGCGCGCGTCACTTCCGCGGGATGGTTGTCGACGACGGCGACGCCCCCGCTGTCCGTTTTGTGGAGTATCCCCGGAGATACGACCTTGAGGACGACACGGTCACCGCCGAGAGCGGCGAGACCGGCAGGGGAGACGTCGTCGGGGCCTCGCATGAACACGTGCGGGGGGACTTTGATGCCGCACGCTTCGAGGATCTGCATCCCCTCGGATTCGTACAGTACCCGGCGTCCGTCGTTTATGGCGCCGTCAATCACCCGTTGTATCAAGTCACTCCCGATCGGCATCTTTCAGGTCAACCTCCATGCGACAATCCGGTCTCTTCGGCGTAAGCGCTGCGCCCCGCGTGAAACGCCTTGATATTGGTTTCCACGACCTTGTCGCCCTTTTTTCTGAATACTGTGCCGATGAACCGTTCCATGGTTTCGACGCTGATCGGCAGGAGGTGCGATGCCGCGCCGGCCATTACCATGTTGGAAGCCTTTGGCGCTCCCGCGTTTTTGGCCAGGCGCGCTCCGTCCACGAGGATGGCGCCGGGAAAAGAGAGGATCTTCTCGAACAACTCGCTCAGCGGTGGATAGTTGGGAATATTGATGATCGGATCCGACGAAGCAACGATCGCACCGCCGGGCGAAAGATATTCGAGATAGCGAAGGCTCTCGAGCGGCTCCATGCTCAGTATCAACGATGCGCTGCCGCGGGGCACCAGCCCGCTGGCAATGCGTTTGTCGGACAGCCGGAGGTTTGCGCTCACTGCGCCGCCGCGCTGGGCCATCCCGTGGACTTCCGACTGTTTGGCGTAGTAGCCTTCGTCGAGCGCGCTGAGCGCTATGATACCGGAAAGCGAAAGCACACCCTGCCCACCGACGCCGGCAAGAATGATGTCGTACTTCATTTCGTTTCCTTTTGCGCCTTTTTGACGATCTTGGTCATCTCCAGGCATGCGCGTCGAGAAACGACGACGGAAAGGCCTTTGTGTTCGATTTCACCCTTGATGACGGCCGCGTTTCCGACGGCTTTTTTGGGGTGAGCGTCGAGGACGTGGAAATGATCGGGGTCCACTCCGATGCCCATGCAGATATCTTCCAGCCGGCTGCTCTGGAGCATGGTTTTCTGTGCCCCCGTCATGGCGATCGCTTCGTTGTCCAGGATCATGACCGTCATGTCGGTGTCCGCGGCAACGGCATCCATCAGGCTGGTGACGCCGGAATGCAGGAAGGTGCTGTCACCGATCACGGCGACCACGTGGGGATAGCCCGCCTCGGCGGCACCTTTGGCGATCCCGATGGACGCGCCCATGCAGACGCACGTTTCAATGGCGTTGTAAGGTGGCAGGGCCCCCAGAGTGTAACAACCGATGTCGGCCGTCACCATCGGCTCGTCATAATCAGCGACAGCGTGATGAATGGAAGCGAAGGAATCACCGTGAGGGCAGCCCGCGCAGAGCTGCGGCGGGCGAATCGGCAGGGTGAACTCTTCGAGATTCAGGGTCGGCCTCGGTTCCAGTCCGAGAGAAACGCGGACGTTGTCCGGATCGAGCTCGCCTTCCATCGCTACTTCTCCGGACTCCTTGCCGATGATCTTCACCGCCGGCGGTATAATGCCGCGGAGCAGGCGCTCCACGTACGGAAAACCTTCTTCCAGCACGAGTAGCTCGTCGACGTGATTCGCGATACGGCGGATCTTGTCCACCGGCATCGGATAGACGCCGATGTGGAGGTGTGACGGCCGGTGTTCGAGTTCGTCGATGTTTTCGGCGAGGTAGTTGCGCGCGATGCCGGTGGTGATGACGCCGAATTTTCGGTGTTCTTCGTTTAGTTCGAGCACGTTATACGCGCAGCCCTCCGAATATTCCTTCATCGACTCGTATTGTTCGAGCAGTTCGTGCCACTGCCGGCGCGCGTTGACCGGCAATAGAATCCAGGACTTGCGGTCGGGAACTTTCGACATCCTGTTCTGTTCGCGTTGCTCGCCGGTGTAAACGACCGCTCTGCTGTGGGCGAGCCGCGTTACGAGGCGGACCACGACGGGAATCTTGAACTTCTCCGACAGATCAAATGCCTCCCTGGTCATCTCGTACGCTTCCTGTTGCGAAGAAGGCTCGAGACAGAGTACGCGGGCGAAATCGGCGAGGTATCGCGTGTCCTGTTCGTTCTGCGAACTGTGCATGCCGGGGTCGTCGGCGACCGCCGCGACGACTCCGCCGTGGATCGATACGATGGCTGAGTTGATGAACGGGTCGGCCGCCACGTTCAGGCCGACGTGCTTCATGGCGACGAGGGATCGCCGCCCGGCAAACGACACTCCGAGTGCGTCCTCGAAAGCCGTTTTCTCGTTCGTGCACCACGCGGCGTGCGGGCCGCCGTGTATGTTCTTGTATTTGATGAGATATTCTACAATCTCGGTGGATGGCGTGCCCGGGTATGCGTATGACGCCGTTACCCCGGCGTGAATCGCTCCCAGCGCGACCGCCTCGTCTCCGAGGAGGATCTCCTGCTTTCTGTCGGTGTCAACGATCATCGATTCACCTCAGTGTAATTATTTGATCTACGCACACGGCCGGCGCCCCCCGGGGGGCGCCGGTGCGGCGCCGGTTTTATTTGCTTCCGATCGGATGCGAATCAGGCGTTTCCGGGAGGCCCTGCCCGGAACTCTTCCTTGCGCAGCAGCTCCGTCCAGCGCTCATCGATTTCTCTTTCGATGACCGTGATGTCGTCGTCCGACAACTTGCCGAATCGGCCCTGACCCTCGAGGTACTCGCGGACCGGGACGTGTGGAATGTCCTTGTTCACCCTGTAGTGCGTGCCGTTCCAGACCTCCACCATCGGGAACAAACGGCTCTGGACTGCTTGTCGCGCGAGTTCGACCGTCGATTCCGGCGCGCTCTTCCAGCCCGTCGGGCACGGCGCGAATATATGGATGAACTTCATTCCCCGGATCTCGCGGGCGCGAAGGAACTTTTCGCACAGGTCGTCCGGATAGGCGACGCTGGACGTCGCCAGGTAGGGAATGTTGTGCGCGGCGAGAATGTCGAAGATGCGCTTCTTCGGGTGGCTTTTGGGGTGGGGGTGGGGAGTCGTCGTGGTCCAGGCGCCCGCGGGGGTCGCGCTGGAACGCAGGATTCCCGTATTCATGTAGGCCTCGTTGTCATAACAAGCGTAAATGATGTCTTCATCGCGCTCGGCTGCGCCGCTGAGCGCCTGGAAACCGATGTCAAACGTGCCGCCGTCGCCGGCCCACGCCATCACGGTGGTCTCCGATTCCCCCTGCATGTCGAGCCCGGCTTTCACGCCGGACGCGCAACTCGCCGCCGTCTCGAATGCAGTGTGGAACACAGGCACCTGTAACGACGTGTGCGGAAACGGCCCGTCGATTACTGACCAGCAGCAAGCGGGCATCACGATGACCGTATTGTCACCGAGGGCCTTGAGGGCGAAACGCATCGCCTGCGTGGCCCCGCACCCCTGGCAAGCCAGGTGGCCGGAGGTCATCAGTTCAAGTTCTGGTATGCTGAAGTTCTTCATCTTTCACCCCGATCCAGTATATTTCCTTTTCCGGATTGTCATGAGAATTCGCTGTTTTGATGATTTCGTCGATCACTTCGGGGGTCACGTCGCGGCCTCCGATGCCGGCGATAAAGCTGAAGATCGGCACGTACGCACGTGTGTTCCACATCGCCGCCTTGATTTCCTGGGCGAAGATGCCGCCGATGCTGAAGCCGATATTCCGGTCGATGACCACGACTTTTTTCCGGCCCGCGAGTACGCGCCGGACCTCGTCGACGGGGAACGGGCGGAAAAGCCTCATCTTGAGGAGGCCGATCTTCTCTCCCTTCGCCCGGCGATCGTCGATGACGGTGCGGGTGGTGCTGGTTACCGTGCCCGAGGTGACAAGGATCGTCTCGGCGCCTTCAGTGTGATACTCCTCCAAGATACCGTAAGAACGGCCGTAAACCCGCTGGAATTCCTCGTCCGCCTCGCGTGCGACGCCGATGGCGCGCACCGTATCCTTGTGGATCATGTGGCGAAGTTCGTAGTAGTTGTCCGGCCCCGTCAGGTTGCCAAACGCCTTGGGATTGGTGGGATCGAGATATTCCGTCGCCTCGAAAGGCGGCAGATACTTCTTGCCCTCTTCCGCTCCGAATATATCGACAATCTCGCTCGTATGCGACAGAAAGAAGGCGTCGAGCACGAGCATGACGGGGAGACTGACGGCCTCGGCAATACGAAACGCCTGGAGTGTTGTATCGAACACTTCCTGGTTGCTTTCGCAGTAGATCTGCAACATGCCGGTGTCCCGCTGAGACAGGGAATCATTCTGGTCGGTCCAGATGTTCCACGGCGGACCGACTGCCCTGTTGACGTTGGCGACAACGACCGGGAGGCGGGCGCCGACGGCCCAGTGCAGCATCTCGTGCATCAGGAGGAGTCCGTGCGACGACGTGGCCGTGAACGCGCGGGAACCGGCGGCCGAAGCGCCGATGGCGGCGGCCATCGCCGAGTGTTCGGATTCGACCTTGATGAAACGCGCGTCCATCGATCCGTCCGAACACATTTCGGACAACAATTCCACGATCTGAGTCTGGGGCGTAATAGGATAAGCCGCGACG
>CBDVDJ010000166.1:0-6522 GCA_965372695.1 uncultured bacterium | reverse complement strand
AGATTTCCGGGTCGCCCTCGACCGCCATGTCCATCGCAACGTACGCGACCGGGCAATAGCCACCAAACGCGGGATTCAGCTCTGCCCACTGCGCGTCGGCCTTATCGGCGACGCCGGCGGGATCGGCGCCGAACATCTTCTTCGCATCTGCGCTGGAAAACAGGTAGGTGACGCCGTCCTCCGTTGTGAACAACGTGGGATCACTTTCCATCTTCTTCCCCATCGACATAGCCGTCGCGCAGTAGCCGTCATAGGCGACGTGGTACTTCGAGGGATCCGCTTCAAACATCTTCTTGGCGTCCGCGTTGCCGAACAGGTAATGCTCTCCGTCGTAATCGAGAGAGATTTCCGGGTCGCCCTCGACCGCCATGTCCATCGCAACGTACGCGACCGGGCAGTAGCCGCCGAGCGCCGGGGTTTCCGAGAGATCGCCGGCGTAAGCGGCGCCGACAGCGAGAACCATCACGAGTACGCTCAAATTCATTATGCTGCGTTTCACAGTTTATCCTCCACAGAAATGGAATGTCTTTGTTGAGAGGAGCAGATTCCAGGGTGCCGATTCAGTTGCGGCACAGAGTTGCTCTTCACTCATGCACTGCGTTAGTGCGGCGAGGTCACGCATTGTTACAAAGTTTTTTCTCGATTTGCGCCGGTTGGCCGGGAAATATGTAATATTCTCTATAATACGCCCACTAACCCGGGATGATGATATGCCGAAATTTTCGCCGTTACCACGCACTGGTGGCCTGCCCCGAGGGCTCCAGCAAGGAGCAGATGAATGAGCAAGAAGGATCGTCCCGCGATCGACGCAGTCCCGAACGGGCCGCTCGTCGTGAGCGGGCTGGAGAACGTGACGTCTCCGTCCGCCAGGCCCATCGCGACACGGCCGGTGATGGCGCTCTGCCGGTGCGGTCGCTCGGAGGAAAAGCCGTACTGCGACGGTGCGCACGGCAGGATCGATTGGAAAGACGGCAAGAAACCCGGCCGTCAGCCGGACCGGGTCGACACGTACAAGGGCAGGAAGATCGTCATCCACGACAACCGCGGCGTGTGCTCGCACGCCGGTTTTTGTACCGCCGGCCTGCCCGGGGTGTGGCGGATGGGTGTGGAGCCGTGGATCGACCCGGACGGCGCCGTGGCGGAGAAGATCATCGAGATCGTCGAGAAGTGTCCGTCCGGAGCGCTGAGCTACTCGATCGATGGTGTACACCACGACAGCCGGGATCGGAACCCCGAAATCCATCTCGCCAAGGACGGACCGCTCGTGGTCGTCGGTGAACCGAAACTGGAGACGCGTACCGACGAGGCGCCCGCGTCGACCGAGCACTACGCACTGTGCCGGTGCGGCGAGTCGAAGAACAAGCCGTTCTGCGACGGTACCCACTGGTACGACAATTTCAAGGACGACGGCGAGGGGCGGCAAGCGGCGACGCCACGGCCGGACACCCTGCCCCCCGGGCTGGACCGGGTCGAGATGCTCGCGGCGACGGGCAAGAGCGATATCTCCTCGATGGGTACACGAAAGCTCTTCCCGAACTGGGATTCGATCGTCTTCAAAGGCGCCCAGCTTGCGCGCATGCCGCTCAACGAGGACGAGAACGTGAGCACGAAGACGGTGATCGGAAAAACGGCGGACCATCCACTGGAAATCGAAATGCCATTCTACGTGTCGCACATGTCGTTCGGCGCCCTGGCCCGCGAGGCCAAGATCGCCATGGCGAGGGGCTCGCGGCTCGTCGGCACGATGATGTGCTCGGGCGAGGGCGGCATGTTGCCCGAGGAACGCGAGGAGGCATCGCGGTACGTCTACGAACTGGGCACGGCCCTCTTCTCGCACAACGACGACGCGATCCGCCAGGCGGACGCAACCGAGATCAAGATCGGCCAGGCGGCCAAGCCGGGCATGGGCGGGCATCTGCCAAAGCAAAAGATCACCACGGAGATCGCGCAGATTCGCGGCATCAACATGGGAGAGGACTCCATTTCTCCCGGCCGTCATACGGACATCGCGAGCGTCGATGACTTGAAGCGAGAGGTGGACCACCTGCGAGAGCTGACCGGCGGCAAACCGGTCGGTATCAAGTTCGCCGCCGGCCATGTCGAAGCGGACATCGCGTTCGCGCTCGAGGCGAAGCCGGACTTCATCACGATCGACTGCCGGGGGGGCGCGACCGGCGCGGCGCCGACCTTTCTCAAAGACAACGTCTGTATTCCGCCGATCTACGCCATCTACCGCGCGCGCAAAGCGCTGGACGCAGCTGAGCGCAATGTCACGCTCTGTGTGACCGGCGGCTTCCGTGACAGCGCGGACATCGCCAAGGCCCTGGCCCTCGGAGCCGACGCAGTGGCCCTGGCCACCGCGTCGATGGTCGCGGTGGGTTGCCGACAGGCGCGCGTGTGCCAGACCGGTCTCTGTCCGGTCGGCATCGCTACCCAGGACCCGGGACTGCGGCGGCTGTTCGACATCGAGCGGGCGGTGGACCGTTTCGTGAACTTCTACAATGGCACGCGGGAGGAGTTGAAACACTTCGCGCGAACCAACGGCCGCGACGACGTGCACAAGCTGGATCGAACCGACATTCTGACCCTCAGCGATGACGTGGCACGGTACACGGGCGTCGAGCACGTGTGAGATTCGACTTTCAAACCATGGATCTTATATTTATCTACAACGCAGATAGTGGGAAGCTCAACGCTCTATTCGACGTGGGGCATAAAATAGTCCGGCCGGAGACATACCAGTGTGATTTGTGCACGTTGACGCATGGAACCTTCACCGAACGGAAAGCGTGGAAACGTTTCCGAGAATCCACTTCTTTGAATCTCGTATTCCTGCACAAGGATGAATTCGAGAGACAATTCGAGAACCGATTCTCTTATCCCGTGGTCTTGAGAAAGGGGAAAGCGCTCGAAGTCTTCATCTCAACCTCGGAATTGAATGCAATGTCGAGTCCTGAAGAGCTGGTCGACTTGATAACAGAGCGAACAATCTAGCGCGCCGCCGCTCGAGCGCACCTGCCAGGGCACACTTCTTGCACGCCTTATCCTGTTTGTCCCCAAGCTGTAACCAGATGATATAGAACCATATGCATCGAAGGTGGTGTGAGATGAAACAGGACGGAAAGTGCCCTCCGGAATTATTCGATCCCACGGTCAGGACAACTGTCGATGAGGTCAAAGGGAGTATCGCCAACCCCGGCCGGCTGATCGAGAAAACCGGCGGCGAGGGCGCCACGTTCGATCTGGACAGACCTCTCATCCTGATCGGGAGCGATCCTGCCGCGGATATCGCCGTGGAGGACTCCAGGACGGCCGACTATATCGCCGAGATCAGCCGCGAAGGCGAATTCTACATACTGCGGCGCCTGGAAGACGGCAGCACCGTCACCGTCGGCGACAAACCGGTCACTGAATATATTCTCGCGGACGGCGACGAGATCCAGTTGGCGAACCGCGCCTTCGTGTACAGGGCGCCGGATCCGGACCAGACGGAAGAATAGCAGCCACAGCATGGACGTCGCAAAACTCCTGGAACCGGTTGCGGCATCGAAGAGAAAACTCGCCGGCAGGATCCAGGAATCCTCAGCACACTTCCCCACCCTGCGCCGCAAACGACGCGCGCTGGCGCTCTGGCTACTCACCGCCCACGGAGCCCAGATCGTACTGCTGGTTATGATTCTCTTCCTGCAGTTCGGCTTTCCGCGCGCCCGCGACGCCGCCCTCGACCGGGCGATACCGGAGTCGTTCTCCGGCAGGTTGACCGGCATGCTCGGCGGCGAAAGCGGCGCTGCCAAGCGGCGCCACGTCGCCGGCTTCGTGATGACATCGATCGCCTGGATCGGCACCGGGTCGATCGCGGCGATCATGTTCTGGATTCGCGTGCCGGACGCGATCACACACTCGACCATAATCGCCCGTCAGCGGGAGGCCAGAGCGGACGCTCTGCTATCGAGCACGCCGACGAGAAGTGTGATGCTGTACAAGTCCGCGATGGCGCTGGCGTGCGACGCGGAGTACGAGGAATCGCTCAATCACAAGCTACAACAAATCGACGAGCAGTTGTCGCGCAAGTCCGACGACGGTACGGCGCGGGACCACGACCCGGACGGGGAAAATACAGTTACCGATCGATACTCGATCACCGAGGAACTCGGCCGGGGCGCATATGGCGTGGTTTACCGGGCGAGAGACGAAGTCCTCGGCCGTGAGGTGGCCCTCAAGGAACTTCCCGGCCGGTTGGCTGGCGACAAGTTTGCGGCGCCGCGCTTTCGCCAGGAAGCCAGGGCACTGGCAAAGCTGAACCACCCGAACATCGTCCAGGTATACGACTTCATCGAACATCGGAATCGGATGTGGATGGCGATCGAGCTGGTGGAGGGCGGCGACCTTGCTTCGTACATCGAGGAACGGGGCCGTCTCACCGTGCCCGAGGCCTGCCGGCTCGGCGCCGGAATCGCCGAAGCCGTCGCGTTCGCGCACGAACGTGGCGTCATTCACCGGGATCTCAAGCCGCTCAACGTCCTCCTCACCGACGAATCGAATCCCAAGGTCGCAGACTTCGGCCTCGCCAAGCTGGCCGAGGGCGGCGTCGACACCCTCGAGGGAACCGTGATGGGTTCGCCGCACTACATGAGCCCGGAACAGGCCGAAGGAGGGTCAATCGGGTGCGGTACCGACATTTATTCGCTCGGCGTGATCCTCTACCAGATGCTCTCCGGACGCGTTCCGTTCGAAGGCGAAATCGCGAGTGTTCTCGCACAGCACATCCGAAAACCGCCCCGCCGCTTGCGCCAGGTGGCGCCCGACAACAACATCCCTCCCAGACTGGAAAAGCTGGTAACGGCGATGCTGGCCAAGAATGTGGAGGATCGACCGCAGGAGATGCGGGACATCTCCGTGACACTCACCGACCTGTCGCGAAAGCGCGCGCACGCCTGACACAGCACTCCCCTTGTCGTTTCCAGTCATTCTTGATACAATATATCCGGGATAGTATCCACACCACCTGGTTGTAAAACTCGAGAGGAAGACCGGAAATGGCGTCCCCCAGATCAGCAAATTCCCTGAAGCGCTTTTCATTGGGTATCAGCCTGTTGCTCCTGATCGGTGCCGGTTCTGTCCGGGCACAGAACCTGACAGCCTACGCCGATACCATTGGCATTCCATATGGCATCCCGCTGGTGGTCGAGCCATTCGGCGTTCTCGACAATGACATCCTCGATGGCGAAAATGCGGGGGAATCTGGCGCCACCGCGGAACTGGTGACGGACGTCAACCATGGCACGCTGGTGCTGAACCCCGACGGATCTTTCGACTACTCGCCCGGGTCCACCTTCGACGGCATGGACAGTTTCGTCTACCGTGCGGTCTTCGACGCTGTGTCGGACTCGGCGACGGTCACATTGACCGCTTGCAACGGCGGGCCCGATGTATTTGTCTGCTGGAACGAATCCGCATTCCTGGCCAAAGCCGCGGAGTATGATTACAACGGATTCCAGGAGGGTTTCGAAGACGACGCCGTGTGGGACCCGGCGCGTTATCCAAACACTGCCGCCAGCGTCATCAGCCAGGGCGTACAGTGGCAATCCAACTATCCCGATTCCCCCGACTGGAATGAGATCACCACCGGGTCGGGAGCGGCTATAACCGGCGATTGGGGGATCTACGACCCCGATCACGGTTCCGCTAACGGTTCTTCCCTGGTGTGTGACGTCAATGATCCGCCGGACTCGTGTCTCTACCACGATGGTGTCACGGGGATCATGGGGGCTGGTATGAACCCTCTGCACGGTGTGGGCGGCTACATATCCGGCATGCACGGCGCCAACGTGGGAATTGTTCTGGATGACTCGACCCTTTACACTGGCGGTCCCGTCTACACCGGTTATCAATTCTTCGGTGTGATCGATGCGCGCCCGGCCGGCTTCAGGCGATTTGAATTCCGCGAGCTCGACGGCAAGATCGGCCAGGCCCTGTTTATCTGGGCGGACGACTTCACGCTGTTGTCCGAGGCGCCGACGGCTGTGTACAAAGCCGGGCCAGGACGAACGCCGGTGTTCTTCGCCGGCGCCAGCCCCAATCCTTCGAACGGAACCACAGCCCTTCGCTTTTCGCTGCCCGCCCGCGCCAATGTTCGGTTGAATATTTACGATGCGCGCGGCCGCCTCGTGCGCCGGCTGTCCGACGAGACCCGGGAAACCGGAGCGCACGTGATCCAGTGGGATGGGCGGGATGACCGGGGGCAAGGCGTTGCCACCGGCATCTACTTTGGCAGGTTAATGGTCACCGGTCAGACGCTGCAGGACGTACAGGCCAGGAAGATTATTGTGATCCACTAGAACAGGTTTCGGAAGTCCCGCAGCGAACAGCTCAAACCGGGCAGAACGACGCCACCCTATTTGTGTTCGTCGTCTGCGTCACCCTCGCTCGTGTCCTCTTCCGCCTCCTCGACTTCGTCACTCGCCTCTGCCTGCTCTTCTCCGCCCTCCTCCGCTTGCTCTTCCCCACCCTCCTCAGTCTCGA
>CBDVDJ010000165.1:0-6528 GCA_965372695.1 uncultured bacterium | reverse complement strand
AAGACACCTGCGAGTTCCTGGAGGAAGAGTTGGAGGAACTCTATCCGGGAGCGGGTATCACGTTTCCCATTGACGTGGAGGAAACCGAATACGTGTTTTTTCCCGCTGTTTCTGATTATCTACTGGAAGCCGACACGCTTATGGGAAACGCGGCCGTGCTCCACGCCGTTGGTGCTTCCTGGACCATCGGCTCGAATAACTTCGACGGGATCGACTACGGGCTTTTCTACTCCGACCGAATGTGGGAACGAATCATCAAGAGTCAGGTCGCAGAAGTGCATCGCCTGAAAGGCAAAAAAATGCTGATCGGCGAATGTGGACACGCATCCCGGGCGGCCAAGGAGGGAATGGCGAATTTCATACCCGCGGAAGACCGCGTCCCCGTTGTCAATATCATGGAACTCGCCTGCGAGAAATTTCTCGCTGGTGAGTTGAAGCTGGTCGAAGGGGCGGTGTCCGAGCGAACGACGTATCACGATCCCTGTAATATAGCTCGCTCGGGCTGGATCATCGAGCAGCCGCGGATTGTCCTGCGACACATCTGCAGGGAATTCGTCGAAATGCAGCCACACGGAAAGGACAATTACTGCTGTGGTGGGGGTGGGGGCACGGTGTCCATCGACGAGGTCCACGAATTCCGGATGAAGATAGGGGGCATGACAAAGGCGGAGCAGTTAAAAGCGACCGAAGCCAAACTGGTAGTGACTCCGTGCGCAAACTGCAAGAAGCAAATCGACGAAATCATCGCGCACTACGATCTGGATATCGAACGCAAGGGCCTGCACGATTTGTTGCTGAAGGCCATCATTATGCCAGACGGCCAGAGGGCGGTTGTGCCACCGGAGAACCATGGGTTTTGAGAACAAAGACTCGCAGGTAGTGCGGCGTATACAGTCAGAAAGGGAGTAAACAGTGACTGAGTGGCTTGATTGGGCACGAGGACCGGTGTTCCGTTTTTCTATGGGATTGATGATCCTGGGGTTCGTGCGGCTCACTTTACTGAACCTGTTGAACATAGTAAGCGTAATGTCCAGGACAAGGGGCCGGAATGTTCCCTGGAGAACGGTGTTGGGGGATACCGCTAAATGGCTGTTCCCGTACAAGAAAGTGCGGCCGCACATATTATTCACCGTCACCTCGTTCTTGTTTCACGTATCCATCATCGTCACGCCCATTTTTCTGGCTGCTCATATCGGTCTTTGGAAGCGTGGAACCGGAATTGGTTGGGTGGCCATTCCTCAGACGGCTTCGGATTATTTGACATTGATCGCTATCGTGGCTGGTGTTGTCCTGTTCGCCAAGCGCGTGTCTGCGCGATTGGCGAGAACGCTAAGCAGGCCGCAGGATTACGTCTTACCCCTCCTGATTCTGATTCCTTTTATCAGCGGATATCTGGCCATGCATCCCGGTATCAATCCATTCGACTACAGCGCGACTATGTTCGTTCATGTGATGTCGGGCAACGTCGTTCTGGTATTGATGCCTTTTTCCAAACTCAGTCACGCGGTCCTTTTTCCGACGACCCAGCTGGTCTCGGAAATGGGGTGGCACCTCGCCCCTGGTTCCGGGGAACGGGTGGCTTTGACCCTCGGTAAGGAGAACGAACCGATATGAACATGCGCAACATGGCGATTCTCAACGACGTCACCCGGTGTATCGGGTGTGAAGAGTGCGTCAAAGCGTGCCAACGGGTCAACGAGCTGCCAGAAGAGGAGCCGTGGCGGTGGGTGAAGCGAATCGACGACCTCTCCAGCGCGCGATGGTCCACCATTGAACAAATACGTTCGGAAAAAGGCGACCGGTACGTTCGCAAGCTGTGTCTGCATTGTATCGATCCGGCGTGCGTCTCAGTGTGTATCGTGGGCGCGTTGAAGAAAACGCCCGAAGGTCCTGTGATCTACGACAGGGACATCTGCATCGGCTGCCGGTATTGTATGATCGCCTGTCCCTGGGAGATCCCCCGCTACAGCTGGGAAGACAGGGTGCCCTACATCCAGAAATGCACGATGTGCTATGAGCGTGTCTTGCAAGACGGTAAGCCGCCTGCTTGTGTGGAAGCGTGCCCCACGGAAGCCACGATCTTCGGCGAACGGGAAGATCTGCTTGCCGAGGCCAGGCGGCGTCTGGCCAATGAACCCGACAAGTATATTCAGAAGATCTGGGGCGCGAAAGAAGTTGGAGGGACTTCAGTCCTCTACATATCTGATGTGAACATCAAATTGACCGAGTTGGCCGTTCCGGTAATCGACCCGGAACCCATCCCCCACCGGACCACCAAGATTTTGCACCAGATGCCGTCGGTTTTTACCGGCATGGCGCTTCTCATGGGAGGCATCTATTGGGTCATCAAGCGCCGGCAGAAAAACATGGCGGTATTGGTTGAAGGAGATGCAACAGAAGAAGAGATACCTCAACAAGACAAAACTACCGAAACTGGGACCGGCGAAAAAGAATAACAGGAAAAGGTGAGAATGAAGATACGAGTCACAAAAATGATCCTGTGGTTTCTGACCGGGCTTGGTTCCACGATTGTAGTTCTGCGGATCCTCCACGGGCCCGGTTCGGTAACGGCATTGACGGACATTCTCCCTTGGGGGATATGGAAAGGGTGGGGGGTGGTGGCGCTCGTTCCCATCGGTGGCGCCGGCTTTACCCTGGCCATGTTCGTTCATATTTTTGGCCTGGAACGGTTCAAACCGCTCGTCCGTGGTGCGGTGTTACTGGGGTTGATATGTTACACGAGCGTGGCGATTGGACTGACAATGGACATCGGTATCTGGTGGCGGATCGTGTTTCCGGTCTTCCACTGGCAGTATCACTCGGTCCTGTTCGAAGTCGCCTGGTGTATCATGTTATACTTGTTCGTTCTCGCCGCAGAGTTCAGCCACACCGTGCTACAGAAATTCCGGTGGCGGCGGGTGCTTGGAGTCGTGGAAAAGCTCAGTATCTTTTTTGTGATATTTGGAATCAGTCTCTCCGCGCTCCACCAGTCTTCGTTGGGGACGTTATTTCTGGCGACACCATTCCGACTGCATCCGCTGTGGCACACGGATTTCTTGCCGCTCCTCTTCTTCATCTCGTCGATGGCGCTGGGTTGCCTGTCCATCTCTTTTCTCACGATCATTGTATATTGGCTGTACGGAGGACAACCGCCGATGAAGGCCATTTCCGGGCTTGGGCGAATCTCGGCATACCTCATGGCCGGCTACGTGGCGGTCAAATTCATCGAGATCGTCGCCAGCGGAGAAGGCGCGCTTCTGTTTGCCGGCGGTTGGGACACCGGCAACTTCTGGATCGAGTTCGTTGTGGGTTCGATGTTGCCGATCGTGATCCTTTTGCAGCGACGATATCGCCAGAGCAAGACGGCTGTTTTTTGGGCGAGTCTCTGCGCAATCGTCGGAATGTCGTTGAACAGGGTGAACGTCGCCGGTCTGGCGACACTCAGCCTGACCAAGGCTGTATATTTTCCAACCTGGCCGGAATGGATAATGACCTTCGGTATCCTGTCTGGCGCGGCGCTTTTCTTTTTGTTTTGCATCGAGTACTTCGAAATGTTCGAAGGATTAGGTCGAGAGCGCGTGGACGAATGGATAAAGCCTGGCCTGTTCGATCACACGGATTGGAAGGTGCTGTATTTTGGGGGACAACGGTCCGCTTCGGTCCAACTGTACTCGTTTGTGTTTGTTTTCGCTGCGGCCCTGTCCTTCGGGCTCGTATCCGACAACGCTGTTTTCGGAATAGCGCCGGAGAAAACTCCCACCCAGAATCCGCGGCGTGTCCGGGTAACGAAAACAGCAGGGAGCGACAGCTCCGGCGCTGTGTTCACGATCGTGAACAACGTGGCTGACCCAGGTTCTGGCAGCACGAACGAAACCGTCCTGTTGCTCGACGCCAACAGGAAGGGACGGTATGTCCTTTTCGACCACGATCAGCACGAGATAAGGAATGGCGGGGAAAAAAGCTGTGTGCTTTGCCATCACATGAACAAGCCCCTGGACACGTCCACCGGCTGCTATATGTGTCACAGCGATATGTATCTGCCGGCGGACATATTCGAACACGAACTCCACGTCACAAGGATCGGTGGGAATTCGTCCTGCTCCGAATGTCATCTCGACAATAGCCTCCCGAAGGTGAGACAAAACACCAAAGACTGTCAGGCTTGTCACAAATCGATGGTAGCAACCGGTTCGCGGGTAAAGGTCAGTACTCCCAGAATCGATTCCCGGGCTGTGGGGTACATGAGCGCCGTTCACGGCCTGTGTGTCAAGTGCCACGAGGAAGTTCAAGAATCCTTATCTCCGCCGAACGAAAACTTCTCGCGTTGCACAAATTGTCACCGATCGCTCCCGGATCTATCGGATGAAATATGGGCAAGTCATTTATAATAACGAGGGCCGTCATATGATACAAAAACGTCTACCGGAAGAAGTCGGCGCCTGGATCGGTAAGCAGCTCTTCGAACAAGTACCGAGCAACATCGCTGTTATCAACCGCGACTTCGAAGTAGTCGTGGCCAACGAAAAGTTCACAGGAGTGTTCGGCGATGTGTCCTCCAGGCACTGCTACGAAGTATTCAAGAAAAGTCAGTCGATTTGCGAACACTGTGTGGCCGCTCAGACTTTCGTAGATGGACAAGTACGCGTCAGCAATGAGTACGGGATCGACCGAAACGGCGAGCCTGCTTACTACGTAGTCCACAACGCCCCCATATTTGACGAATCTGGAGAAGTCGCCTACGTGATCGAGATGTCGTACGACGTAACGGATACTAAGTCGCTTCAGCGGCAGTACAACGTGCTTTTTGAAAAGGTCCCATGTTACGTCGCGGTCCTGGACAAGAACCTGAAAATCGTTCGCGCAAACGAAATGCTGCGAAACACTTTCGGGGAAACAAAGGGGCAACACTGTTATCGCGTATATAAGCATCGCCACGACCGCTGCGAGGACTGTCCAGCGATTAAAACTTTTGCCGACGGAGGGATCCACTCCAGGGAACAGGTCGGGATAAACAAGAGCGGAATGCTGACCCATTACATCGTGTCGACGGCGCCCCTGACGGGACAGGGCGACGCCGTCAGTCATGTGATCGAGATGTCTGTCGATGTTACCGAAACACACAAACTATCCCAGGATCTATTGAAAGAGAGCTACTTCCGTCACCAACTGACCGAGAGCGCAATGGACGCATTGGTTGGATTAGATGCCGAAGGTGTCCTGAATATCTTCAATCCGGCGGCGGAAAAACTCTTCAAAGTATCCGCTTCCGAGGTCGTCGGCAATAAAAAGGCCTGGGAATATCTGCCGGAAGAATTCCGACGTATATTTGAACAGGGAGGGACGACACTCGTTCTTCCGGAAACCACGGTCCAGGATTCTGAAGGGGAATCGATTCCTGTCAGGTTCTATGGCACAGTCCTCGGTGACGCCTCGGACATAATCGGGGGCGCCGGGTTTCTCCAGGACTTGCGAGCGTTCAAGAAGCTCGAGAGGGAAAAGCTCATGAATGAACGGCTCGCGGTAGTGGGGCAGACGGTCGCTCAGTTGTCACACGGCATGAAGAACATACTGACCGGCGTTCAAGGCGGCCTATACGGCATTAAAGCGGGGATCAAGAGAAACGATGTCGAGCGGCTGAACGTCGGCCGGGAACGTCTGGAACGAAATGTTGCACGTATTAATGTGCTGGTGAAAGGCTTCTTGAACTTCACCAAGGAACACATACCGAAAGCCGAGCCGACCGACCTGAATCGGCTTGCCGAGGAAGTGATCAACCTCTACCAGGAGACGGCGGACAGCGAGGGCATCCGCTTGCGGCTCGAATTGGACGAGGCGATCGAACCCGCGAATGTAGATCCGGAGGATATTCACAGCTGCTTGACAAATCTGGTGTCGAACGCTATCGACGCTTGCAAAGAAAACGCATCGACGAATGAAGAGATGGTGATCACGTTGCGGGTCGCGGAAAATAACGATGTAGTTATTCTGGAAGTGACGGACACAGGCTGCGGCATGGATGAAACGACAAAAAACAAGGTTTTCACGACTTTCTTCACGACAAAAGGACTCGAAGGTAACGGTCTTGGGCTCCTCGTTACGAAAAAGCTGGTTCGCGCGCACGGTGGCGATGTGAGTGTCGACACTGATCCAGGGAGAGGGGCCACGTTCAGAATAGAATTGCCAAGGCCCAAACTGCCGACCGTGTCAGGCGCATAGACCGTACGGCACTCAACCAGGAGGAAATCCAGATGTCCAGGGCAGAAGATAAAACGATTCTGGTTGTCGACGACGAGGAAGACGTCCGAGATTACTTTGCTGATATCCTGACGGATGTTGGTTTCAACGTTGTCACCGCTGCAGACGGCGAACAAGCGTTGGATCGTTTGCGGGAAAAACGGCCTGATTTCATTTCCCTTGATCTCGTTATGCCGAAGAAATCGGGCATTAAGTTTTTGTATGAGCTCCGGCATAAAAAGGAATGGATGAACATTCCTGTGGTGATCGTCACAGCACACGCGCGCGACAGTA
>CBDVDJ010000164.1:0-6536 GCA_965372695.1 uncultured bacterium | reverse complement strand
CCCAGGACGACGAGCTGCGTGCCGTCGAAGAGGTCGGGCAGCCGACCCGGCTGCACGTCGACCAGTTCGACGCCCCGCACGTCGAGCTTCACGTCGGAGAGCACGGGGTTGCTCACCTTGTCGAAGAAGCGCGACACCTTGACCTCGATGTCCTCCTCGGGACGGATATTGTCTACGGCGCCGCCGTGATCTATACCGACACGGTCGAGGAGGGTGGTGTTGACGTCGTAACCGACGCCAAACGGGAATATACGAATTTCGTCGTCGCGCCTCTGCAGATTCGACAGGATCGCCTCGACGTCGGTCTCGCCTACCGTGGGCAGCCCGTCGGTGAGAAAAATCACCATCCGCGGCCGGTCTGATTCGAGGCTCTCGAGCGCCGTCGTCAGCGCCTCGTTGATGTCGGTTCCGCCGCGCGCCGTGATCTCGCCGACAAATTCGGTGGCTTTTTTCTTCGCCTGCCGGTCGGCCCTGACCATGCGGTCGCTGTACTTGGTCACGTTCGTCGAGAAGAGCACGATGTTGAACCGGTCTTCGCCGTTGAGGCTGTTGATGCAGTAAGTGAGAGCGCCCCTGGCCTGCTCGATCTTCTCGCCTTTCATCGAACCCGACTTGTCCACGACGAACACGACGTCTTTGGCGATAACTTTCGACGGGTCGCCCAGACGGCCCGGTGACACCAGCATCATGAAGTAACCGTCGTCTCCCGCCGTCCGGTGGGTCAGGAGGTTGAGCCCGACGTCTTCGGGGGAGACGGTGTAGTACATGACGAAGTCGCGATCGAGCACTTCGTCCTCGAATTCGAATCCACAGGACGCCGTGCGGCCGTCGATCTTCGTGTCGATGTCGTGGGAGGGGCTGTACACCGATTTGATGGGTACGTCGGACCTGATGTTGACCGACATCGATACCTGCCCGATCTCTTTCACGCAGTTACCGTCGACTTTCAACGGGTGGTGGTACTCGACCAGCCCCTCGCGAATCCCTTCAGAGCTCGGGGCGCTGCGCAGCCCGGCGTCGTACTCGAGGATTTCCTCGTAGACAATCCGGATCTTGATATCACCCCGGGCGGGGATCGGAAATACCCGGGCCCGGAACAGGTCGCGGCCGATATATTCGAGGAGTCCCGGGTCGCGCAGCCGGCGCACGATGTCCTCGTAGATCTGCCGCGCCTTTTTCGCTTCGACGACCTCGCCCTCTACTTCCTCGCCGTTCATCCACATCGTAAACTTCGATATAGATGCACGCTCGGGGATGGGAAACAGGTATGTCCCCTCGAGGATTCTGTCGGCCTCGTTGTGGAAGACCTGTTCGATCGACGTGCTGGCCACCTGGCGGTCGATTTCGACGTCGATATACATCGACTTGACCGAAAACACGGCCATGTGAACGGGCGGCACGATATGCGGAGGCGGGATGATCCGGCCCTGGGCCGAAACCGCCGCCGGCATCGCGATCGCCGCAAATAAAATCAGCAACAGTATTCTTGTGTTCAGCATCGTGTGTTCTCCTTTCGCTGTTATCCAACCGCGTAAGAGACACGCCGCCGGCCCCGAAGGTTCCCTGCAAAATCACGGACCATAAAAAAACCGGCCCGCCGCAAAAGCGGCGAACCGGCCATAACCAACTGCAATTATACCACTTAGATGGGATCGACCAGGGTGACGGTTTCGCTCACCAGTATCTGATACTGGATCCACGTCCCCCACGTAAAAATAATGGGGTTGCCGGGGGCCGGCGGGCCCGACGACGAGGTGACCGAGCCGTTGCGCACGATGAACTTCAATACCGGGTTGCCCCCGGCCACGAAATCCGCCAGCGCCGTGTTGATCACGTCGACACCCACGTCCACCAGCTCGGCGGTTATCTTCTCGCCCAGAGTCCCGGGCACCGACTCCTCCGTGTACAGGAGAAGAGTGGTCTCCGGCCCCGCGCTGGGGTCCATCCTCTGCACGATGACCGAACCGCCAATGACCCAGTCGATGCTCTGTTCGTACCTGGTCACACCGTAGGAAACGCCGTTGAGCACGGCGCCCGTGATATCGCCGCGGGAAAACTTCGTGCCGGCGAGCGCTTCGTCGACCTTTTCGCCGATGTCCACAAACTCTTCGCTGTCCCACGAGACGCTCTCAGAGTGCTGATCCCAGCCCTGGAACATCTCCGCCTTGACGGCGATCTCGATGAGCTTGTCCTCCGTGCAGCCCGCAAGCCCCATGGCGCCGAGACACACCACCGCAAGGACGACCAACGAAACAACAGATTGCCTTTTCATTGTTTTCATCTCCTTGCTCTCTAGTATCCCAGGTAGCCCAGCGCGAGTCCGACGCCGAAGCTCTGGGTCTTGGCCAGGTTGTACTCGGCGTACACGTTGGCGAAGATCAGGTTCAAGTTCAAGCCGAGTGTCCAGTGCGCGGAATTCACCTGGTCGAAATCAATCGACTGCGGTCCGTCGACCTCGTTTGCGTATTCGAGCGTCGTCTCGAACGTGTCGTAAGAGAGCGCCGTATACGGTTCGAACGTGGCGAATCCGATCGGAAACCGTTTGCTCGCGTTGACGCCGATAGACAACAGGTCGGTCGACATCAGGTCGCCGCCGGCATTGTTCTCGCCCGCGGTGAACTTCTGGTAGATCCCACCGACCGACATGTCGACGGGAAAGTCCTCCCGGAAGTACTGCGATATGTTGTGCCGGATTCCCACGCCGTACAAGGTGACGTCGCCGATGTCGGCGTCGCCGCTCTTTACCTTCGCATAGCGCCCGACGAGCTCGGTGCCATGGAGCGACGAGAGGCGGAGCTGCGGCGCGAGCATCCCGAACGAGTTGAGGTCGAAGCCGCCGGGAAACGCGTAACTCGTCCCCGATGCGCCGTCAATCATGGTGGCGCTGCCGGAGCCGATCACCGTCGGGACCGTCTGTGTCTGCTGCGGTAGGAAAGATCCCTCCGTGGTCGCATCGAATGTCCTGTCGCCGTCGTCGAAAACCATCGCCGACACCAGGAGCTCGAGCCCGATATGGAAACCGGATACCGGCAGATAGGCGGAGCGGAAAAAGCCGGTGTTCAACGTGGTACCCACCGCGTTGGACAACGGCGTGAGATAGCTCTCGGCGTTCGCGCCGGTGTAGACCGAGATCTGGTCCTCGATCTGCGCCGCCGCCGGAAACGCGAGTAGCACCAGGAGCACGGCCGCCGCCGTGCCCGTGAAGACGCGTCTGCAGTCACGCATAGAGTTGCCTCCCCGGATAAGTGTTTGCTGCTGAAATCAACCTCCCCCGCGGGGGAAGCACGTATCGTTCAGCATACCATTTACGACCGGAAAAAAACAACCGCCGAAAAGCAGACTACTTACTCTTGAGACTTCGAGATTGGCCGGTGGCGCCGACGACGTTACGCCACAGGTAGCTCTCGGGGTTGATGGTTTTGCGCGACTTGGTGACCAGCTCTATGGGCAGGTGGACGTACATTCCGTGCCACAAACCAATTACGATGTCCGTCTTGCCGGCCATCCCCGCGTGAACGGCGTTGCGGGCGAGGTTTTCGCAGAAGATCGCGTCGGCGGCGTTGGCCGGAACGCTGCGGATGATATAACTGGGGTCGATGTATTTGAGGGAAATCGACAGATCCGTCTTCTTGAAATGGGCGTTGATCTCGTCCTTGAGGAGCAGTCCAATATCCTGGTGGAGGACATTGCCGGAGTCATCGCTGGCGGATGACGCGCTCTCGAAGAGTCGCTGTCCCGCTCCTTCGGAGACGATAATAACGGCGTGACCGCGCCTGCGCAGGCGGTCGTCCAGAACCGAGAGCAGTCCCCCCTCGCCCTCCAGGTCGAAATCCACCTCGGGGATCAGGCAGAAATTCACCTCGAGGCTGGCCAGCGTACCGTAGGCGGCGATGAAACCCGAGTCACGCCCCATCACCTTGACCATCCCGATTCCGTTCGGCGCCCCCGTGGCCTCTGTGTGTGCCGCCTGCAACGCCTCGCGCACCACCCCGACCGCCGTGTCGAAACCAAACGTCTTGTAGACGAACGCAATGTCGTTGTCGATCGTCTTGGGCACGCCGACGATCGCTATCTTCTTGCCCCGCCGTTCGATTTCTTCGGCGATCGCGTGCGCGCCTTTCAAGGTACCGTCACCACCGATGCAGAACAGCATGTTGATGCCCCTGCCGAGCAGAGTATCGACGAGGACCGACGGATCTTCGGCACCGCGCGAACAGCCGAGCACCGACCCGCCTTCGTTGTGGATGGTACGGACGTACTCCTGCGTCATCACGATCGGATCGAGCCCATGCGCCGGGTTCATTCCACGAAATCCGTACTGGAAACCGAGGATCTCCTTGACCTCGTACTTGTAGTGCAGCTCGAGGAACATAGAGCGGATAACGTTGTTGAGCCCGGGCGACAGACCGCCGCAGGTAACCATCGCGGCACGGGTCCGGGCCGGGTCGAAGTGGATCTTTTCGCGAGGTCCGCTCCGTTCCATTTTGAGGTCCGTGCGGAACTCTTCCCCGTTATCACTGGTGACCTGGTAAAGAACGCGCGCGTCGGCGGGCACGTAATCGGCCAGACCGTCACCGACGACGACGGAGAGGTTGAGCGGTGAGTCGTACTTATTCTTACCGAGGCACTTGACGGCAAAACTTTCCGGCGAGAGCGTCATCGAGACTCCTTTGTTCGACAAATAATACTTCCGTTCGTTACGGAAGGGGGCTGTCCGGCGATCTTATCCGCCATTTCCGTCGCTGGCGCCGGGCTTGAGGACTACGGCGGTACGGCGGTGGCCGTCCATGATAACGGTAATTGGTTCCTCGAAATGCAGGTAGCGTGAAAACTCCGCCGCCGCCTGGGCCGGCTGGGCGGCGAGCCAATCCCAGTCTATAAAGCTGCCGTCCGACTCGTGCACCGTGATATACCCGACCCTCGACGACGTGATGTTCTGAAAGAAATGTGTTCCCTGCGAAGGGGCGACTTTGATGTCGCGCAGCCCGGCCTCCACGATCACCCTGGAACCGCTGATGTCCTCCCACCGGACGGGGATTCCCAGCCACGGGTCGGCCGAGCCCCACCGGCCAACGCCGATCAGCAGGTACGGAGCCCCCTTCTCAACGAGCTCGTGGTTGAACGCGCGGACCTCCGCCGCCACCTGCACGCTTTTGCTGCGATCGTACTTGTCATATTCGACCACGACGATGTCACGGATGTCGGTCACGGCGCCGTTGCCCAGCACGACGTCGCTGCGGCAAATGAGGTCTTCCCTGTGCGTATCGATGATACTGAGACGTTCGAGTTCCTGTTCGATCACCATCGGCCGCATCTGGAGGAGATAGAATTCCGCCGGGTCCCCCCTGGGCACCGCCGTATTGACGGCAAATTCGATTTCGACCGGACCGTTCATCCCTTTCTTGCACAGGGCCAGCAGTTCGTCGAGGATCGCGGCCAGCGGGAACACGTTGTACTTGAGCATCATCGCAAAGGTCACCACCCTGGGCCCCTTGCGCGACACGCCGTCGTAGATGGCGTGATTCTCGAGCGAATACGTCGAGCCGATATTGGTGAGGACTCCGTCGGCGTCGGCGACGTCGAGCCCGAACTTTGACAACTGCATACTACGCCCCTCCTCCACGAGGGAGCCGGGTTCGGGCAGTTCGAGGGCGAAAAACTCGTTCTGGGAGTACTTCAACACGTCATCAACGCTCGAGAAATGCACGATGTGCTTCGGGTACCGGGGGCAGAACCTCACCGTCGCGCCGCCTTCGACCACGGTCTTCCCCAACCCCATCGCCACCGATGCGATCCCGTCCGAATCTTTCATCGGTTTGATCGGATAAAAATTGTGCGACCTGGCCACGCCGGAAAAGTCGGGATAGTACCGATTTTCGTGGCGCGTCCCGATCAGCTTCTGGACAATGACCGCCATCTTTTCTTCTTCGAGACGGTACGGTGTCGACTTGATATACTGTTTGACCTGCTGATAGAACGTCGATGCGTAAACGCGCTTGATCGCTTCGAGAAGATCCTGCAGCCTCAACTCCTGGTCGTGGTGGTTGTTCGGAATCATCAGAGTATCGTACACGCCCGCGAACGGCATGAACTGCGAGTCTTCCAATAACCCCGACGACCGCACCGAGAGCGGCTCCCGCACCGAATAGAGAAACGCGTTGAGCGCTTCGATATAGATTTCGGGTAATCTCGCCTCGAGAAATCGCTCGGTGATCTCGTCGTCGTCTTCCGACTGCGTCGCAAAATCCAGAAGCCCGTTCTCTTCGAGGAACATGTCGTACACGTCCGACCCCAGCACCACGGACGGCGGGATGCTGATCTGCACCTCGTCGAACCGGCGTTCCAGCCCGTACGCGTTGATCAGCGAGTTGGCGAATCCGAGGCCGCGCGCCTTGCCGCCCAACGATCCGCCACCGATGCGCGCGAAACTGCTGTGCTCGTCGAACGTGTCAGGGTCGAAATCTATAATGGAGCCCCGGTGCTGCTCGCGCCGGTGTTCGCGCAGCCGGCTGATCAGATGCTCTCGCAGTCCGGCG
>CBDVDJ010000163.1:0-6549 GCA_965372695.1 uncultured bacterium | reverse complement strand
CGCCGAACATCGACTTCAGCGGGACGGACAGCTTTACATACATGGCCACGGATTCATTGCTGAATTCGAATCCGGCAACCGTGACGATATCCGTCGGTGCCGAGAACACTGCCCCCTACATGTTGACGGGGTCGATGGTGTTCGCAAAACAGATCATCGGTATCAATCTCGATGAGACGCACGCGGTCGCGGCGGCCGATTTCGACGGGGACAACGATATCGATGTTGTCGCCACCGACTATCTGGGCAACTCAATATTCTGGTACGAGAACGATGGCGCAGGTGGTTTCGTGACGCACCTGCTGGACGGCAATCTGCGTGGCGCCTACCCGGTGGGTGTCGCGGACGTCGACCTCGATGGCGATAGCGACGTGCTTGCCACCGGCTATCTTGCCGATACCATCGTCTGGTACGAGAACGACGGCAATGGCGCCTTTACGCGTCATGACGTCGACACGGCGGCCAATGGCGCCCATTCGGTCGTCACCGGGGACCTGGACGAGGACGGCGACATCGATCTGCTGACCACCAACCAGGACGGAAGCAGTGTGGACTGGTACGAAAACCTCGGTGGCGAGAACTTCACGAAACATACGATCGATGGTACTGCCACCGGCGCAAAACGGGCCGAATTCGCCGATATCGATGGTGACGGAGATCTGGACGTGGTTTCTGCCGCGTTCCATATCGATGAGGTCGCCTGGCACGAGAACGATGGCAATGAGAATTTCATCAAGCGGTCCATCGATACGACGGCCGATGGCGCCTATTTCGTCGCGCCAGCAGATGTCGATGGAGACGGAGACGTGGATGTCCTCTCCGCGAGTCAGCTCGACAACACGATAGCGTTATACCTCAACGATGGCGGTGGCGGTTTTACGAAGCAGATCCTGGACAGCGGCGCCACCGCCGCCCGCACGGTGCTCGCCGTGGACGTGGACGGTGACGGCGATGTCGATGTATTGGCTGCCAGCGTTGACGACGACACTGTGGCACGGTACATGAACGACGGTAACGGTGGTTTCACCAAAATAGCGATCGATGCCAACGCCGATGGGGCATACGGCCTTTTCTTCATCGACATGGACAGTGACGGCGATGTCGATGTTCTCTCCGCGAGTAGAAACGCCGATGAGGCTGCGTTGCACGAGCAAAACAGATCGCACCAGGCAGTATTGCAGAACCAGGGGGGGACATTGATCATCGATGCCACCCTCCTTCTTGCGACGGATACGGATAACGGCCCGGCCAGCCTGATCTACACGATTACCGAGCTCCCGAGCTCCGGGGAACTCCGGGTTGACGGTATCGCCCTGTCGGGTGGAGGGACATTCACCCAGAATGATATCGATCAAAACCGCGTAACCTATGTGCACGACGGTTCGTCGTCGTTTGATGATCGCTTCTCGTTTACAGTTTCGGACGGCATAGTCCTGGGTGGCAGCGGCACGTTCGCAATTTTTGTCGCGGATCTCACGGGCGGCCTGGTTGCGCATTGGACCCTCGACGAGACGTCGGGGCAAATCGCGGGGGATGTCGTGGGGGGACAAGACGGGACGCTGCTCGGTGGCCCCACCTGGCGGCCGACCGGCGGTCGCGTTGGCGGCGCGTTGGAGTTCGACGGTACCGATGACCTTGTGGATATCGGATCGCTCGATGTTTCATCGACAAGCGGCATGTCGATCGCGCTGTGGCTGCGGCCGAGTCAGTTCCTGGGTTCCTCGCGGTTGATCTCGAAGACCACGGGCGCGCCGGAGGAGGCGCACTACTGGATGATCAGCACCTCTTCCAACACCGCGTTGCGCTTCCGTCTGAAAGCCGGCGGGGTTACGTCGACGCTGGTCTCCGCGCAGGGCGAGCTCGAAATCGATCAATGGTACCACGTGGTCTGTACCTACGATCAAAACGAGATGCGCATCTATGGTAATGGAACGCTCCTGGCAAGCCTTCCCAAGACTGGAGTGATCGACGTCAATGCTGCGGTCGCCGCGGCGATTGGCAACCAACCGCCGGGAGCGGGCTCAGACCCGTTTGCCGGCGATATCGACGATGTACGCATTTATGCACGTGCCCTGGTCGAATCGGAAATCGTCGCGCTCGCCAACAACCTCACGGCGACAGGGGCGGAAGTCGCGTCTGTCGCTGAGGTCAACTCTGCTTCGGTTCCTGGTACGGCTGTTCTTCATCAAAACGTGCCCAACCCGTTCAATCCGTCGACGACGATTCACTATGAATTGCCGACGGATGCGGATGTCACGGTCCATATTTTCGATGTCAGCGGAAGGTTGGTGCGCACTCTGGTTCAAAGTCGTCAGATAGCCGGTTCCAGGTCTGTGCTGTGGGACGGACGCGACAATCGCGGTCAACTGGCGACGTCCGGTGTATACTTCGTTCGTCTGCGCACGCGGGACTTCGCGCAAACTCGAAAGATGGTATTGATCAAATAATCCGCGTCTCTTTGGGTAAAAAGGCCCGGTTGTTGAGTCAGTTGGAGGCTCGACAGCCGGGCCTTTTTGTTTGGTGGGGATGGATATTAAATCCCGGGTAGGACTAAGCCGGGGTGTTGATTCTCAAGTTGGGCTGTGGCTGCTATACCGCCGTGGGCTAGCGGGTCTTCGAATTCATATACTTCGAGCCCGGGTGCAGGTCATTCCAGTAATCCCACGGTCCATATACGGATTCGACACCGCGAAGGACGCGGTCCGCGTACGGTCCAGCGATGCACGTGAGGTCGTCGGTGTCCGGCATATGAAACCAGAAGCTCTCGGTCTCGTGGTCGAAAAGAACGTGCTGCCGGTAGTACGTCCACCCGCTCGTCGTCATCGTCAAAACCTTTCCGTCGATTTCGCGGCTGTACACGGCAGCCAGTTCGACGAGTGGTCAGTAGGCGACCGTGACGGGTGTGCCGGCCACGCGATCGACGACAACCTCGTTGCGTATGATGGCATCAATGGAGTAGGCGCGACCCTCCCCGCCGATATACGTCGCGATCACGCGCGCGGTGGCGCCTTCCGGCGGGTAGCCAGGCTCATCCGGGGATATCATTTCCGGGTCTATGATCGGCGGACGGGCATAAGGGCCCTTACCCGTCGAGAATCCCTTGAGATCAAAGCCGTAGTAATGGATGGCGTGACTGATATCCCACTGTCCGCCGTTGACGTCCGTGATATAAACAGGCTCCACAGTGCCGGGGGTTTCTTCGACTTCGGTGCTGCTGAAACTGCAACCGGAAACGGAGAAAAGCGCTGTGAGACAGAAAATTACAACCACCGTGCGCCAGTGGAGATGGAAAGTCACAGGTCGGCGTATCACGTAAACCTCGGCAAGCGTTACGAAGAAGATGTGGGCTGGTCACTCAATAAGTTAGCGGGTATGCGGCGGCATGTCAAGCGAGCTGACGGTCCGTTTCATCAGGAGTTGCCATTCGCGTCTACTCCATACACACTCGATCCTGCACGAGCACGCTCCGGGACACCAACCCGGGGTGCCAATGATACTACCGGAGCAGAATCATTTTTTTCGACAGCATCTTCTTGCCCGCCCTGAGCCGGTAGAAGTATATGCCTGAAGCGGCCTCGGTACCGTTTGCATATCGGCCGTTCCAGTGTACCCGGTAGGCGCCCTCCGCCTGGGACTCGTCTACCAGCACCGCGATCTCGCTTCCCTTGACGTCGAATACCCGGAGCTGGACCCGGCTTCGTTCGGGCACGTAGTATGCGATGTCAGTACTGGGATTAAACGGGTTGGGCAGGTTCTGGTGGAGTTCCAGCACCGTTACCGGCGTAGTGACCGGGCCGGCCTCGAATAGTGTGCTTCTTTCGGATTCGAAGTCATATGCCACTCTATAGTAGTAGGTAGCGCCGGGCTTGCAGTTTCTGTCGAGAAACGAAAAGGCAAGGCCCTCCTGGATCAGGTCGATGGCCGGGATTTCCACGTATACCATTCCGTGTCCGTCGGCCCGGAAGATGTGGAACTCGACTCCTTCGTCGATTTCGGATAGCGTCCAGTCGATTCGTATATCTGTTCCGTTCGCCTCAGCGGTATAAAAACTGAGCAGGGTGGCTGCCGGGATGTCTCCCGCCGCGTCGACCCTGTGGCTGTAGGCCTTGACGGTGCCGCTGCGGATGTCCCCCCACGCCACGAACATGCCGTTTGCTCCATCCTCGGAAATCGCCGTGGCGCTCTGGTTTCCCGAAGCTCCGCATATCTGCTTCCCATCGGCCGTCCAGGAAGGTGTACCGTCGGAACCGATGTTCTGCGCGTAGACGTCACTGTTCGTTGTACCGTTGCGCTCGTCGTCCCACGAGATAAAGGCTCCGCCTGTACCGTTGGGCACTATACTGGCGTTGTCCTGATCGCCGACAGCTGCGCATACCGCGGCGCCGCTGAATCCCCACTGGTTGGCGCCGGCAGCATCGACCTTCTGGGCGTAGATGTCGGAGGTTACCCCTGCGCGCTTGTCGACCCATGTCACGATGGTTATGCCCGAGCCGATATGAATGAGCCGGCAATCGGCCTGGTCGCCCATCCAGGCGCCCACCGCCGAGCCGAAGCCCCACTGCAGGACTCCGCTTGCATTGACACGCTGGGCGAAGATGTCGAAATCTATAGTATTCCGCCTGTCCATCCACGCAATGACCGCTCCGCCGGAGCCGTCCTCGGCTACCTGAGCAGTCGTCTGGTTCTGTCCGCTGTCGCAGATCGGGACGCCGTTGGCCGTCCACTGGGGCGCGCCGCTCGCGTTTATTCTCTGTCCATATATGTCGTAACCGCCGTTTCGACGGTCCTCCCAGGCGATGATCGCTCCCCCGGATCCGTCGGTTGCGAGCGCGGGACTCTGCTGATGCTCGCCTGTCGAACAGACTGTCACGCCGTTGGCCGTCCACATCACGGATCCGTTGGACGCTATCCTCTGGGCGAAGATTCCGTTGGTGAAATTTCTTCTGTCGTGCCACGTAATGATCGCGCCGCCCGCGCCGTCCGATACCATACCGCCAATGACGAGGCCGGTCTTTCCGGTACATATCGCGACGCCGTTGGCCTCCCATTGTATGTAACCGATCACGCTCAGCTTCTGTACGTAGATATCCGGAGTACTGCCTCGGGAGTCCTGCCAGGCGACGATTGTTCCGCCCGCGCCGTCAGGTATGATCATCGGGTTTGACTGGTAACCGGAAGCCTTGCAGACGGGCATGGCGATCGGAAACCATCTGATCGCGCCGTCGGCCGTAACTGCCTGTGCGTAGATGTCGGCGTTGACAGGGGAACGAGTGTCTACCCAGGCGATCACCGCACCACCGGTACCGTCGTAAGTGATAGCAGGAAATTCCTGGCCGCCGCCGGCCGTTCCCAGCGGGATGCCGTTATCTGTCCATTGGGCGTGCAGAGCCGGCACAGCCATGATTTCGACGATCACGGCGACTAAAACCGCTAACTTCATATTATTCAACACGAAACCCTCCCTGTTATTCATTCGGAAATGCCGGTGGGATTTCGTGCAAGTATGGTACCGAATACACCCGATGAAGCGAAAATTTAATGATGAATCCTCTGCGACCGCTGCCTGGTCTGGCGCCGATGCTTCGCAATCCGATTATTTTGCACCTGAATCGATACTTTGTAACGTGCTATATCACAACATGATACGTGCCCATGCGACTTCCTCCCGAAGCTGGAGTCAGAAAAAAACCGTAGACCGGGATTGACATCTGTTCGATATGTGTCTATTGTACTAGTACAGATAGTACAGAAAGGCACACATGCTCTATCTCGAAATCGACGCTCACAGCCCCGTTCCCATATACGAACAGATTATCGATGGTATCCAGCGACTGGTCCGCGAGGACAAGCTGGCTTCCGGGGCATTCCTGCCGTCGGTACGTCAACTGGCGTCGGATCTGGAGATCAACCCGAATACGGTGGCCAGGGCTTACGGTCTGCTGGAGAAAGACGGTATCCTCGAGACGGCACGGCGGCGGGGAACACGTATCGCACACGACGCACCTTCTCGCGCGCGACAGTCCCTGGCCGGCCGCATAGAAGACGCGGCCGACCGGGTGATACGCGAGACGGCACATCTCGGCATCGACCCGGATGATCTCGTGCAGGCTCTGATCCGGCGCCTGGCGTCGAGTGCCCGGGATTCGGAGAACAAAAGGAGACGCTCATGACCATGGCTATTCTCGCACTGGTGGTCCTGGCCCAGATTGCTCTGTTTCAGTTCATCGCCGCGCTGGCGAACCGGTCAATCATCAGGCAGGAGCTTCGTTACACGGAAAGTCCCGTTCCCGGGCCGGTAACCGATCACGCCCGTCGTGCGCCGATCGTACGTATGGCGCTCGGGGCGGTGCTGGCATGCCTCGCGATCCTGCCCCTCACCGGGTTGACCGGTGCTCTGGCCACGGGCAAGCTTCTGATCGCCGCGGTGTCGGTCATCTCGGCCATCGCGTTTGTCGCGGCCCTGGCGAAGGATCGCAAGATGATGCGCTTGCTGGCGGACACGATGCCGGGTGGGAGCGTGAGACGGGCGTCGCTTGAACGCAGGACCCT
>CBDVDJ010000162.1:0-6568 GCA_965372695.1 uncultured bacterium | reverse complement strand
GCGCCTGCAGGATGCGCATCGCGTCTTCCTTCGACATCTTCTGGAGTTCTTCCTCGCTCAGCTGCGGCTGCGGTACCTGCGTCGAATCGGGTTGCGGCACGGGCGCCTGCGTCGAGTCGGGCTGCTGTGGCTCCTGTTCCTGCTCGTCCCGATTCTGCTGTTCTTCGTCCTTACGTTCCTGCTGCTCCTGTTGTTCCTGTTGTTCCTGTCGTTGTTGCTGCTGCTCGTCCTGGCCCTCCTGGTCCTCGTTCTGTTCGCCCTGCTGCTGTTGCTGCTCTTCCTGTTGCTGTTGGGCCTGGCGGAGCGCCAGTTCGAGATTGTGCCTCACGTCCTCGTCGTCGGGCAGGAACTGAAGCGCCTGGATGTAAGACTCGATCGCGGCGCCCGGTTCGCCTGTGCGCATGAGCGCGTTGCCGCGATTGTACAGCATTCGGCCGGTGAGCGTACTGTCCTGCGAGTAACTCCCCTGGTAGAGTTGAACCGCCTCTTTGTACATCTCCTGCTGGAAGAGGGTGTTTCCGAGGTTGTAGAGCACCCCCTCGAAGTGCTTCGGCAGTTCCACGGTGTCGCCGAGCGATTCGACGTACAGAGTGGCGGCCTTGTCGTACTCGCCGGCTTCGAAGTACTGGTTCCCCGATTTGACTTTGCCTCCGTCGACGGTCCGGGCGCCGGCCGTGGCCGGCATGGCGGCGACGGCCAGGACCGAGGCCAGGATCGCGGCACCCGTGTGGAGCAGGCGGCCGCTCCGGCGGCCGCCAAACAGGGCACGCGTGGTTACAACGGTGTCGAGGAGCAGCGCGAGCAGCGCCCCGCAGAGAAACATCCAGAACCGCTCTTTTTTGCGCTCTATAAACTCGCCCTTGATCATCTTTTGCTCCATGCCTGCTATTTCATTGTACAGCACCTTTAGTTCGAGACCGTCACGGGTCGCGGGCAGATACTTGCCGTCGCTGGCCGACGCGACGCTCTGAAGGGTGCGCTCGTCGAGCTGCGTAAGCACGGTCTCCCCCCGCCGGTCTTTTTTGTACCCCTCGATCGAACCGGCTGATCCCCGCTCGGGGATGAGTTCACCGGAGGGGTTTCCGATGCCGATCGTGTATATCTTGATACCCTTGTCGCCGGCGATGCGGGCGGCGTCCACGGCGTCACCCTCGTGATTCTCGCCGTCCGTCACGAGGATAATGGCGCGGTCGCGCTTGTCGGAGTGCTCGAAGAGCTTTGTGCTCGCTTCGATGGCCGCGGCGAGGTTGGTGCCGGGTTCGGAAACAATGTCGACTCCGACGGAACGGGTGAACATGAGCGCCGCATCGTAGTCGACGGTGAGGGGACAGAGCGCGAAGGCCTTGCCGGCGAAAACCACGATACCGACGCGGTCGCCCTGGAGCCCGCGGATGAGGTCGACCATCTCCTGCTTGGCGCGGTCAAGCCTGTTGGGAAGCATGTCCTCGGCGAGCATACTGAGCGACGTATCGAGGGCGATGACGAGGTCGACACCCTCTCGTTCGACTTTGACGAGCTGGCTGCCGAACCGCGGCCCGGCGAGCGCCAGAACGAGCAGGGCGAGCGCGGAGGTCTTGAGGAATCCCTTGAGGAGGTTCTTTCGCCAGCTGCGCCCGGGGGCGAGGGCATCGCCGAACACGGGGCCCGTAAACCGGTCGAGGGCCTCGCGGCGCCGGCGGTTGCCGTATATCAATGTGACAACCAGAACGGGCACCAGCACGAGCCCCCACAGCATATCCGGTTGAGAGAATTCCACTCTACGGCAGCTCCCTCAGGATCGTCTGGCCCAGGGCCAGTTCGATCATGAAAATACCCAGTACCGGCAGCAGCAACCAGCGGAACCGGTCCGTGTAGTTCACGAACGTCTCCGACTCTATGCGCGTCTTTTCCAGTTCGTCTATCCGTTCGTATATCTTGAACAATTCCTCGCGGTCCGTAGCGCGGAAGTACTCCCCGTCGGTCAGCTCCGCGATGTTCGTCAGCATCTCTTCGTCCAGGCTTACCTCCACCGACACCATCCGCTTGCCAAAAATCGGGTCGTTGACCGGCATCGGCGCACGGCCCTTCGTCCCCACACCAATCGTGTATACCTTGACCCCCAGTGTCGCGGCGACCCTCGCCGCCGTCGTCGGGTCGATCGTGCCCGCGTTGTTCTGCCCGTCGGTCAGCAGTACCACCAGGCGGGTCTTCGCCTCGCTGTTCTTCAGCCTGTTGACCGCCGTGGCCAACGCCACGCCGATCGCGGTCCCGTCTTCGAGCATGCCGATCTCCACGTCGTCGATCAACCGCGTCAGAACTGGATAGTCGAGTGTGAGCGGGCACTGCGTGAACGCCTGCGCGGCGAACACCACCAGGCCGATCCTGTCGTGCTCACGCTTGCTCACGAATTCCTTTACCACTTCCTTGGCCACGTAGAGCCTGTCCTTCGGCTTGAAATCCTGAGCCTGCATGCTGCCGCTCGTATCGAGCACGAGGAGGATGTCGAGCCCCTCGGTGTGTGTCGTGTGCTCCGACCGTCCCGTCTGCGGCCGCGCAATCGCCGCCACGACGAGTATCAACGCGGCGCACCGAAGCGCCAGCAGGCCGAACCGCTTCCACGCCGGCGCCCCGAGTCCCGCTCCCAGCAGCAGGTCGATCGCCGGATACGCGACACTTCTGTCGCGGCGCTGGCGAAGCGCCAGCCACACGGCCGGCACGATCAGCGCCAGCAATGCGAACGCGTATGGATAGGCAAAACGGAACACCTAGACCGACCCCCCCCCACCGGCCGCCACAACGGCTCCTTCGGCGTCTTCCGCCGGCCGCTCCATCCTGGACGTCGTCATGACCACGATCTCTCTCGCCGACGACATCGCCCTGACGCCCGATTCAGCGACGGGAACATACTTCGCGAACTTGACGAGATCGGCTTCGTGCAGCAGTTCGTCGAGCTTTTCCACCCGCCGTCCACGGCTGTTCAATTCGTCGAGGAGTTCCTCCGTGGTCCGGTCCATCGCGTCGACACCGAATCGAGCTTCGAGGTATCGCCGGACGGCGTCCGTGACCAGCGTGTAATAGACCTTGAATTCACCGGCCTACACAAGGTTCATCCTCGCGACGCGGGTCAGGTCGGGGAGCGCCACGTAAGCGGCCGGCAGCGCGGGTTCGACGGGCGCTTCCCCCCGGCGCCGCGCGCGGCGCCCCAGCCACCACCACAACAGCATCGCCAGCACGGCGAGCATTGCCGCGGCTACGATCCACGGCCAGTACCGCCGCGGCGCTTTCCACTGGTCTTTCAGCGGCCGCGTTTCGCCCCCTTCCGCGGCAAGCCGCCGCACGGGGATCACGACCTCGTCGGTAAAGGCGAGCAGCGTATCCCCCGCCGGCGTGTAAAACTCGACCGTCAGAGACGGCATTCTCGCTTCTTCGAGGTCGAGCGTCATCATCGACAGCTCGGCTGTTCTGGTTATGGTCCCCTTCTCTGAGCCATCCGACCACACCAGCGTGATGACGCGGCACGTGCCCGGATCGAACTCGCGCGGCACCGCCATCTGGAGTGTGTCGGCATAGACAAATACGTGACGTACCGTAAACCGCTGTCCCACCGTTATCGAATCGGCGGAAAGCACCTCGGTGGTCGCATCGATCAGGCGCGCAGGCGCGCCTGCCGGCGCGCCTGCCGGCGCGCCTGGCGGCGCGGATGCGAGCAACGCCACGGTCAGCACAATAGATATGCATACGAGTCGCACCAACGGCTATACCCTCTTTGCCCGCGAACGAAAGAACAGACTCAACGGCAGTACGTAGTCGCGTTGCGTGTCGATGTCGACATTGTCGACGCCGTAACGATTGAACAGGTTCCGCAGTTCTTCGTCGTGACACCGGACAGACGCGGCAAATTTCTTCTGCGCGTCCCGCCCGCCCAGGTCGATCAGGCGCTCGCCGCCCTTCTCCTGGTCCCACAACCGGATCATCCCCGAACCCACCAGTTCCTGTTCACGGCGGTCACGGATATTGAGCGCGACGAGGTCGAACTTGCGGGCGGCCAGGCCCAGCGGCCGCGAAAAGTCCGGCGCGATGAAATCGCTCAGGATGAAAACGATCGCACGGCGCTTCAACACGCGCTGGAGGTAAGACAGCGCCTCACCGATGTCGGTGCCGCGCCCCTCGGGCCGGAAAAACAGGAGTTCCCGCACGACGTGGAGCGCGTGTGAGCGTCCCTTGTCGGGCGGGATAAATTTTTCGACGTGATCGCTGAAAACAACGGCGCCCACCTTGTCATTGTTCTGTATCGCGCTGAATGCGAGAAGGGCGCAGATCTCGGCGGCGGTATCGAGCTTGGTGCTGTCACCGGTACCGAAACGCCCCGACGCCGAAACGTCGAGCAGAAACATCACTACCAGTTCGCGCTCTTCCATGAAGCGCTTGATGTAGGGCGCCCCCATGCGAGCCGTCACGTTCCAGTCGATGTCGCGGATATCGTCGCCCGGCTGGTACTCGCGCACTTCATCGAACTCCATCCCCTGCCCCTTGAATACACTGTGGTACTCGCCGGAGAACACGTCGTTGACGAGCCGCTTTGTGCGGATCTCGATACGCCTGATTTTCTTGAGAACCTCTGTGAGGTTGCGCTCGTTGTTTTCGTTCATGCGTCATTCATCCGCAATGGCCTACGGAACCTCTATGTGGTCGAACACCTTGCGCAGCACCGCCTCGGAGTCGAGTTCCTCCGCCTCCGCCTCGTAGGTGACAATCACGCGGTGGCGCAGCACGTCGTGGCCGATCGCCTTGACGTCCTCGGGCGTAGCGAATCCGCGGCCGCGCAAAAACGCGTGCGCCTTGGCCGCCTGCGCGAGATAGATCGTCGCGCGCGGCGAGCCGCCCCAGGCAATGAGATGCTTGATCGGCAGGCCGAACTGCTCCGGGTCGCGGGTGGCAAACACGATGTCGAGAATGTAATTCTTGACCTTTTCATCGATGTAAATATCCCGGACCACATCCTGCGCCCGTTTGAGCGCCGCTCGGTCGATGACCGGCTGGATTCCCGGAAGTCCTTCGGTTGTAACGGCTTCCAGGATCTGTTTTTCGTCTTCCCGCGAGGGATACGTGACCCTGAGCTTGAACATGAAGCGGTCGACCTGGGCTTCGGGCAGAGGGTAG
Organism: uncultured bacterium; assembly: GCA_965372695.1. GTDB lineage: Bacteria > Krumholzibacteriota > Krumholzibacteriia > WVZY01 > JAKEHA01 > CBDUWU01. The sequence continues at coordinate 1,429 of CBDVDJ010000162.1, read as the reverse complement.
GTGCCCTCCTGCTCGATCGGGTTCTGAGTGGCCATCACCAGGAACGGGAATTCGAGCGGGTGGGTCACGTCGCCAATGGTGACCTGCCGCTCCTCCATGCACTCGAGCAGCGCACTCTGCACCTTGGCCGGCGCACGGTTGATCTCGTCGGCCAGGATGAGGTTGGCAAATATCGGTCCCCGTTTGGCCGTGAAGGTGTGGTCCTTCGGGTTGTAGATCTGCGTGCCGATCAGGTCGGCGGGCAACAGGTCGGGCGTGAACTGGATGCGCTGAAAACGGGCGTCGATCGCCCCCGCCAGTGTTTTGACCGAAAGCGTCTTGGCCAGTCCGGGAACACCTTCGATGAGAACGTGGCCGTTGCTGAGGATCCCGATCAACAACCGGTCGACGAGATAACGCTGGCCGAGGATGACCCTCTGGATGGCCTTCTGCAGCTCCGGTATGAACGCGCTCTCGCGTTCGACCCGTTCGTTGATCGCCTGGACTTCGTAATCCATCAAAACCCCCTGTCAGTTAGTGTTCTGGAATCGTCCTGGATTGAACACGAGACTCGCTTGATAGTTCCTGACTATATTAGTAGTTGGATCTCCAGCCGTAGTGTTGCGGAATCCGCCGGTTTGGGCTACTATCCGTGAATCCGACCCGAAACCACGCGCAAGGAGTGCCTTTGTTTGATATGAGTACGGGAAATATCATACCTGAAGTTTCACATAAATCAAGTGATACCAAGCAGATGTCCCCCCCGGACAAGGGTGGCCGGCTGCCGGCGTACGCGATTGCAGGTCTGGCGGGGATGGTCGTGTTTCAGGGGCTCCTCTTTACGGGCAACTCGTTCATCGGCAGGTATTTCACGCCCATTCAATGGACCGGGCTGATCCTCTTCCTCGACGGGCTCCATAAACGCCGCGCGGGGCGCTCGTTGATATCTGACCACCTCGGCGAGTTCCTGCTCCTCTGTCTGATCTCCATCGGGAGCTGGGCCATCTTCGAATGGTATAACATCTTCCTCAAGAACTGGACGTACCTGAACCTTCCCGACAGCCGTCTCGAGCGTTACTTCGGTTACGCGTGGGCGTTCGCCACTATTTCGCCGGGGATGTTCCTTATTTATGTAACTCTCGACGACCTGATTCCCGGCCGTGACCCGGACACGCCTGTGCGGCTTCCCGGCCGTGTGTTCTGGCCTTTCGTCATCTTCGGCCTGGCCAGCCTGGTCGTACCGCTCGTGTGGCCCTCGACGTGGATGACACCGCTGGTGTGGGTCGGCTTCGCTTTCTTCCTCGACCCCGTCGTCGGCCGGATGGGCGGCCGGTCGATACTGTCCGAGTTTTTTACCGGACACTTCCGTTCGATGCCGCTCTTTTTCCTCGCCGGGCTGATTTCCGGGCTGTTGTGGGAGTTCTGGAATTTCTGGGCGATATCGAAGTGG
>CBDVDJ010000161.1:0-6572 GCA_965372695.1 uncultured bacterium | reverse complement strand
TTTATTTAATGTGAAAAATTTCCCTTTTTATGATTGACAATAGCCGGATATTCGGATATTTTAATTTTCAGTAAACCCGAAGGGAGACCCGATCTCATGACCGGACACGAGAGCAAACTGATCGACAGCAAATTCGCCGAGGAACGGGCGGTTATTCTCCGCGCGCTTGGAAACCCGGCGCGGCTGCGGATCGTCGCCATGTTGAGCAGCCGGGGCGAAACGACGGTGGGCGCGCTGTCCCGGGCCCTCGGGCTGCCGCAGTCGTCGATATCGAGGCAATTGTCGTGGCTGCGCCTCAACGAACTGGTCGAAGTCCGGAGAGACGGCGCCTTCAGCTACTACTCGATCACCATGCCCCAGCTCTCGGTACTGCTGGGGTGCCTCGAGAAATGCCGCCGCGGAAGCGGCATCACGGAACCGACCGACACGGGAGTTGCACAATAATGGGTAAGTTCAATCGGCGAGACTTCATCAAGATCTCCGGTGCATTCGCGGCGGCCGCTGCCGGCTCGGGAGTGGTCACCGACTGGTGGGGCCTGGACAAACCGCTCGTCCACGACCCCGGGACAGAGGGCGACAGGATCGTCCCGACATTCTGCGAGATCTGTTTCTGGAAGTGCGGCGTCCTCGCTCACGTCAAAAACGGCCGCGTGACCAAGATCACGGGCAACCCCGACCACCCACTGTCCAAAGGACACCTCTGCCCGAGGGGTACCGGCGGCATCGGTCTCCTCTACGACCCCGACCGTCTCAAGAAGCCGCTCATTCGCATTCAGAAACGCGGCGAGCAGGTGTTCGAAGAGGTCTCCTGGGATACCGCGCTCGGTGAGATCGCCGAACGCATGCAACTGATCAAACAAGTGCACGGCCCCGAAGCGATGGCGCTCTACTCGCACGGCTACGGCGGCTCGTGGTTCAAACACCTGCTCAAGGCGTACGGCTCGCCCAACGCGGCGGCTCCCTCCTACGCGCAGTGCCGCGGTCCCCGCGAGGTGGGTTTCCAGCTCACATTCGGGAGCGGAGTGGGATCGCCCGAATCGACCGACATGGAAAACTCGCGCGTCATCACGCTCATCGGTTCTCACCTCGGCGAGAACATGCACAACACCCAGGTCCAGGACATGGCCAACGCCATCGGCGATGGCGCCGAAATGATCGTCGTCGACCCGAGATTTTCGGTGGCGGCGGGCAAGGCGCGCTACTGGCTTCCGATCAAGCCGGGCACCGACCTGGCGCTGCTGCTCGCGTGGACACACGTGATCGTCACCGAGGGTCTCTACGACCGCGACTCTATAGAGAAGTACGCGACGGGCCTCGAGGAGCTCAAGGCCCACGTCGCCGACAAGACACCGGAATGGGCCTACACGCAGACGACGATACGGCCCGAGGTGATCCGCGAAACCGCGCGCTTCATGGCCGGCGCAAAGCCCGCCTCTCTCGTCCACCCGGGGCGTCACGTCACGTGGTACGGCGACGACACGCAGCGCTCCCGCGCAATCGCCATACTCAACGCGCTGCTAGGGGCGTGGGGACGCAAGGGCGGTTTTTACTTCCCCGAGAAGATCGATCTGCCGAAATACCCGTACACGAACTACGTGAACAAGCCGAAGCTGGCGGCCGACATGCCGAAGAACACAGTTTACCCGCTCGCCGACCATACGCTGGCGTCGGGGCTGTGCGACGCCAGTATCCCGGGAATCGCCGAGTACGACATCAAGGGCTGGCTCGTCTACGGCACCAACCTGATCCAGTCGCTCCCCGCTCCGGAAAAAACGATGCGGGCGATCCAGGCGCTCGACCTCATCGTGGCCATCGACGTGCTGCCGATGGAGATCACCGGATGGGCGGACATCGTCCTGCCGGAGTCGACGTACCTCGAGCGTTGCGACGAAGTGCATACGCCGCGGTACAAGACGCCGTTCCTCGCCGTACGGCAGGCGGTGGTCGAGCCGATGTACGATTCGAAACCCGGATGGTGGATCGCCAGGGAGCTCGCCCACCGCATCGGGCTCGACGACTACTTTCCGTGGAAGGACAGCATCGAGTACGCGAAGCACCGCGTGAAGGGCGGCGGATTCGACTGCAACGAACTGATGACCAAAGGCGTCGTCACCCGCAAGGCCGAAGCGCTGTACATAGAGGACGGCATCGAGCCCACGTTCGACACGCCGTCGGGCAAGATCGAGCTCTTCTCGCAGCAGCTCGCAGACAACGGCTTCGACCCGATTCCCGTCTACACGCCACCCGATGAACCGCCGCCGGGACACTTCCGGCTGCTCTTTGGCCGCGCGCCGGTACACACGTTCGGCCGCACGACCAACAACCGCTTCCTGTCCGAGGTCTACTCGGAGAACGAAGTGTGGCTCAATGCCAGAATGGCCGGGGAGATGGGATTCACAAACGGGGAACGGGTGATCCTGGTCAACCAGGACGACGTCAAGTCGGAACCTGTCCGGGTCAAGGTGACGCAGCGTATCCGTCACGACTGCGTCTACATGGTCCACGGCTATGGACACAGCGCCAAGGGACTCAACTTCGCCCGCGGTCGCGGCGCCTCCGACTCTAGACTCGTGTCGAGGTACAAGACCGACCCGATCATGGGCGGCACAGGCATGAACGTTAACTTCGTTCGCATCGAAAGGGCGGCGGCATGATTTTCGGGAGCGACAAGAGATACGCGATGGTGGTCGACACGATACGCTGCGTCGGTTGCAAGGCGTGTGTGCTGGCATGCAATGCCGAAAACAGGGTACCCGAGGGGTTCTGCCGCGACTGGGTCGTCGAAGAGGTTCGCGGCGAGTTCCCGAAACTCTCCATGGAGATCCGTTCCGAACGCTGCAACCACTGCGAAAATCCTCCCTGCGTGGGGGCGTGCCCCACGGGCGCGAGCCACGTGAACGAGGGCGGCACCGTACTCGTGTCGCGCAACAAGTGCACGGGCTGCAAGGCGTGCATCGCCGCCTGCCCGTACGACTCGCGATACGTCCACCCCGACGGATACGTCGACAAGTGCACGTTCTGCCTCCACCGGGTGCAGGAGGGCAAGGATCCGGCGTGCGTCGAGGTGTGCCCGACATTCTGCATGACATTCGGCGATCTCGACGACCCCGATTCGGAAGTGTCGAAGCTCCTGCGGACGCGAAAATACAAAGTGAATCATCCGGAAACGGGTTGCGAACCCAACGTCTACTTTCTGATCTGATCCCGGCTGGAGGTCAAATTGTTCTCAATGACAAGCGAACTGGTGGAAACCGTTACCACGCGGCACAACCACGGCATCGACCCGACGATGCATATCTGGGGGTGGGAGATCCCCGTGTACCTGTTCCTCGGAGGGCTGGCCGCCGGTCTGCTGGTGCTCCCCGCCGTGCTCGAACTGGTCCGCAAGGACGGCAAGCTCCCGGCGTCGATAAGCTACATGCCGCTCGCGGGTCTCGTGATGATATCGCTGGGCATGGTGGCATTGTTCCTCGACCTCGAATTCAAGCTGCACGTATACAGGTTTTACCTCTCCTTCGAGGCCGCCTCCCCGATGTCGTGGGGATCGTGGATCTTGTTACTCGTATACCCGGCGGGACTCTTGTTGTGGCTCTCGCTGACGGGGTCCGAAGGCAGAAGCCGGATACTGCCCCGCTCGATCGCCGATGGCAGCGAAGCCTTCTTCAGAAACCGGCGCCAGCCGATCCTCTGGGCCAGCGTGGTCGCGGGCGTCGCCCTCGGCACCTATACCGGGCTGCTGCTGGGAACACTCGGCGCGCGTCCGCTGTGGAGCACCACCGTGCTCGGACCGTTGTTCCTCGTGTCCGGTCTCTCGACGGCGGCGGCCTTCATGCTGCTGTTCCGCCCGGGCCACGCCATCCAGGAGAAACTCGTCAAATGGGACATGGCGCTGATCGCGGCGGAACTGTTTTTCATCGGGCTCTTCATCATGACGTTGTCGACGGGAGGCAGAGTCTCACAGATGGCCGTTGGCGATTTGCTCGGCGGCAGCTGGACGGGCGTATTCTGGACCCTGGTCGTGTTCGTGGGGCTGGTCGTTCCGCTGACGATGGAAGCGATGGAGCGTAAATACCACCTGCGCGCGACGGTGATGACTTCGATACTGATACTGATCGGCGGCCTTTCCCTGCGGTGGATACTCCTCGCCGCGGGACAAGCCTCTTCATACGGACTGCTCAACTAACGGAGACAGATCAATGGAATCGAAACCTTTCTGGAATCCCTACGTCGCCGGCATCGCCCTCGGGCTGGTACTGCTGGCGTCGTTCCTCGTCATGGGTTTCGGACTCGGATCGTCGGGCGCCGTGACGCGCATCGGCGTCGGCCACGCTCACACCAATGCGCCGGAAGCCGTGGAGCACAACGGTTAATTCGCGCGCTATTTCGGCGGCGCCCACATTCTCGACAACTGGCTCGTGTTCCTCTTTCTCGGGGTTTTTCTCGGTGGTCTGGCCGGCGCCTACAGCGGCGGACGGCTCAAGCTGGAAATCATCCGCGGTGAGCGCCGCCTGGTCTCCTCGTGGGGGCGGCTGGGACTGGCCGTCCTGGGCGGAATCCTGATGGGCGTCGCGGCGCGGTTCAGCCGCGGGTGCACGTCCGGACAGGCAATCACGGGCGGCGCGCTGCTCTCGGTGGGGTCGTGGGTCTTCATGCTCGCGGTTTTTGCCGGCGGCTATCTGATGGCGCCGATCGTGAGGAGGCAGTGGCGATGATGGAACTCCCCCTCTATATGAATGACTTCTTCGGACACTACACCGGGCTCGTGGTCGGCGTGCTGCTCGGGTTCGCTTTCGGTTTCGTCCTCGAGCGCGCGGGCTTCGGCCGCGCCACGGTGCTGGCGGCACAGTTCTACTTCACCGACATGCGCGTGCTCAAGGTGATGTTCACCGCCATCGTCACGGCGCTGCTGGGTACCACGATCCTTTCCGGCCTCGGAATACTCGACATCGGCAAGATCGCCGTTCCACACACGTACCTCTGGCCGCAACTCGCCGGCGGCCTGCTCCTGGGCATGGGATTCATCGTCTCCGGGTACTGCCCGGGGACCGGCGTGGTGGGGATGGCGTCGGGTAAGCTCGACGGTTTGTTCGCCATCGGCGGCGTGATGGTGGGTTCGATTCTCTTCGGTATCGGATACCCGATCTACGAAGGCTTCTACCACAGCGGAGACCTCGGTGTCCTGCGCCTGCCCGACCTGCTCGGCCTTCCCCAGGAGGTCGTCGCCGTCGGGGTCACACTGATGGCGATCGGCATGTTCATCGGCGGCGAAAAACTGGAAGACATCTTCACCAGAGGACACGGCCCCGACCGCGCCCCGGTGATCAACCGGCGCATTTTTGCCGGCCTCGCCGCCATCGCCGTGATCGGCCTCACCACGCTCCTCATCGTCCAGCCCGAGCCCGCGCAGAGCGAGCGGCGTTTCGGGATGGTGACGTCGGTCGAGTTCGCACAGATGGCCATCGAGGACCCGACCGCGTACTTCCTCGTAGACCTCCGCGTCCTCGGTGACGGGGCCGAACGCGTTCCCGGTGCACTCGCCGTGTCCGCCGAAGATACCGACGCCGCGTTCGTGGCCGACCTGCCCGTCACCCGCACGTTGATCGTCTACGGCAACGGAGAGATCGGCGACCTGCCCGCTTCGGTCACGTCGTTCGAGGGCGACGTCCTGATTCTTGAGGGCGGATACGACGCGTTCGCTGCGGCAATATTGACGGCGCCCGAACTGGGCGAAGACGCCACCCCCGCCGAGATCGACGATTACCGGCTGCGCTCGGCACTCCACGCCCACTTCACCGGATCGGCGATCCAGTCGGCGCCGCCACCGAAACCGGGCAAGAAGATCAAACGCCCCGGTTCGAAGAAAGAGGGCGGCTGTTAGCAAAAGAATTCACCTGTACATCGCGTTGAAGGTGAAAGAGCCCGGTCGAAAGGCCGGGTTCTTTTTTCATCTCTGAATTGGCAAGTATCGATAACTGTTGATTTTACGGTCCAGTTGTGGTAATATGCCGCTACCATTCTGGAGTTCGCCGGCCATCGGTGCCGGCCCTGTTCGCCCCTTGCAACTTATCTGGAGGAACAATATGAAGCGATTTGGTACAGCAGTTCTTACCGTCGCCGTGCTCGCCATGGCGGCCACATCTTTCGCGGGCCCTCCGCTCAACGGCACCTATCAGTCGACCGACCTCGGCGGCACCATGGAGATGGGCCGGTACAGCGAAGGCTTCGACGCGCCCGACGGCGGAATCGCCCCCGGCGTCACTTACAACGCGCAGTCGTGGGACGGCGCCACCCTGGCCAACCAGTGGTGGTACTACTGCGGCACGATGGTGAGTCCCCCGATGCTCCTCGTCGACACCGTCGACGGCAACGGCAACGGCAACCGCACCTACATGAAGACGTTCGTCGGCGGCTTCATCTGGCTGAGCGGGACCGGCCCGTGGGCCAACGGCGACCCCGATTATCCGGGAATCGTCGACAGCTACACGATGTTCGAGACGATTACGTTCAGCGGCGGGATTCGCATCGCGGCGGTGTTCAACATCGACGCCACCGGTCACTTCGACAACTACGCG
>CBDVDJ010000160.1:0-6594 GCA_965372695.1 uncultured bacterium | reverse complement strand
CTTGCCGCCGGCCGAAGCCAGCGTGAGGGTCGCGTCGAGGATCATGCTTTCGTTGTTCGTCCACGTGAAACCAAAGCCGTAGGTCGACCAGGAAGACGTGAGCTTCTCGTTCAACGTCGCGTCGACCGCGTTGGTGTACTCGGCGCTCATGCTCGAACGCGTGTACGCGAAGCCGAGCACGATGCTCTCGCCGACTTCCCAGCCACCGGCCAGGTCCCACTTGTTCACCGGCGTCACGTCGTACGGCACCGGGACGTCGGCAGCCGCGCTGCCCGGCGACATTCCCGAGATAAACGGGTTGACCAGGTAGAAACCCGGGTGGTCGACCGAATTCTCGTTGAGCGTCAAGCGGTAGGTACCCCACTTGCCGTCTTCGCCGCAGGCGTAGTTGAAGCCCAGCGCCCTCGAGTTCATGAGGGGACCGTTGTCCGCCTGAGCGGGGGCGTTCGGACCGAAGTAGCCGCCTTCCCAGGTACCCATTTCGGCCTGGACCATGTTGGCGAAGGACGGCAGTGTGCTGTACCAGCGGTACACGTTGCTGTCGTCACTGATATAGTCACCCGTGTTGGCGAGGGCACGGACACGCGCCGTTGTGGCGAATACCGGGGCCGCGAACGCGATCACGAGCAGCGAAACCAGAACAATCTTGCTCCAGTTCTTTACCATTTCGTTAACCTCCTCTGCGGGAGCGGTTTCGTCAACAGCCGGCTGTGCCGGTCCGCTCCCAACCTGTTCGTTTTCTATTTCACTCAATATAGGCCCGTACGCCCCGACGGGGCTTCGCACGGCCTGACCGCGCCGCAGCGGTCAAATCTAACCCGATTCCATCACCTCCCTCGTGTAAGGAAAAAACACGGCAACCGGATAGAACCTACTTGAATCACCTGCGTTGGCCCGAATTGACGCTGGTCCAGTCAGTCGGCCGGGTCCCCCGGAAATCCGGGAAACAAGCGCCAGTACGCGCCAAACACTCCATATCCATGCCTGAGACAACCGTTTCCGGTGCTCCTCGAAACTTTAATCCGGGAATTTACGCTTGCCTCGAGTACTTGTCAACGTTTTTCCACCCTCTTTTGCGCCCATTTTCACAAGATACGCCGAATTACGTCAAGTAAGAAAAATCCGGGCCAGCAACTATTATTCCAGCCACCCACCGTCAACGGCCCTCCTGACGGGAAACCAGCCCCCGTCGCCCCACGACGAAACCCGGCCCGGCACGCCCGGCCCGGGGACCGGGCGCTCGACGGACCATCAGGAATCAAGGTATTTATTTACAAGAAGATACGACATCCCGGGTGATCTGCCAGTTTGCCACCAGCTCGCCGTCGAAGATCTGGCTGCGAGGATCGAGCGACCCGACGCGGACCTGTCCGTAGCAGTGTAAAAAAAGGTTTTCCGGCAGCACCAGGGCCACGTGGGTGATCTGGCGGGTGGTTTTTCCGAAAAATATCAGGTCACCGGTGGCAAGATTCTGTGCGGCGATGGCAGGATCCGCCCTGCCGTCGGGCTTTTCCAGGCCGATCAGCGCCTGCTGGTCGGCGTCGCGCGGCAAAAGCAGGCCATCGAGGCGAAAAACCCGCTGTATCAGGCCCGAGCAATCGAATCCCCGGGGCGTCGTGCCGCCCCATATGTACGGGATTCCCAGAAACCGCAATCCCGTTGAAGAAAGCCGCTCGCGTGAGATGCGCTTGTGAACGGGGGTTTTCTCGACCGATTTCGAAGATGTGAAACCCTCCTTGCCATCGGGCAGACGAACCGACCGCCAGCCCCGACGGCCGCACTGGGACGCCATCACCGGGGTGCCGATCACGAGGTCGGTCACGGGAAGGGCGCCCTCGTCGGGCCCCTCGAGAACCGTGGCGTGGTTGGTGGCCACCCTGTGCTTTGCCGACGCGCCAAACGCCGCCTGCCGCTCTACGGAGACTTCGAGGAGGTGCCAGCTCCGGATCCAGCCGATATAGCCATCGTCGAGGCGGACCAGGTACCAGTCGCCGTCTTCCCTGAGTGGCGTGACGGCGTCACCGTAGACGATCTGGGTGACCAGTTCGGCGGCGTGGGCAGGAGTCCGGCGCACGTCGGCAACGCTGCTCGCCGCGATGAGCCCGCCGGGCAGGGCGGCTCCGGCCGCCGGGAGGGCGACGAACTCGATCCGGCGGCCGTCCGGGCCCACTTTTGCCAGGACCCGATCCCGCACGTCCCCCAGGACCGCCTCGTCGCTGCACTGGCAGACGACCGTCCTCCCGTCCGGCGGCCGTGAAACGATGTCGGCATAGCACGTCCGCCAGTCGAGCGACCGTTCGGCCATGACGTCGGCGAGGATTCTGTTGATCGTCCTTATCATCTTGTCCGTTCCACACGGGGCCAGGTCTCAGGAGACCGGGCGCCCCGATCCCAGCTTGGGGTCGAGGACGTCGCGCAGCGCGTCGCCCAGCAGGTTGAATCCCAGCACGGTCAGCGTAATCACGATCCCGGGCGAAAGGCTCAGCCAGGGCGCGACGCGCAGGTAATCCAGGCCGCCGCTGATCATGTTGCCCCAGCTGGCCGTCGGCGGCTGCGCCCCCAGGCCGAGGAAGCTCATCGACGACTCGGCCATGATCGCCGCCCCCAGCCCCATCGAGAATATCACGATCAGCTGGGTGACGACGTTGGGCAGCAGATGCCGCCCGATGATCCGGGCGTGCGACATGCCCAGCGAGTGTGCGGCGAGGACGAATTCCCGCTCCTTGAGCGATAGTACCTGAGCCCGGACCAGCCGCGCAACTCCCGCCCACCCGACGACCCCGAGCGCGATGAAGAGCGCCGCCATACTCGGCCCGACGGCGGCGACCACGGCGATGAGGAGCAGCAGCCCGGGATAGGCCAGCGTGACGTCGGCGAGACGCATGACCACCGTATCCAGCCGGCCGCCAAAATACCCGGCGAGGAGGCCCAGGAACGTGCCGATCGCGATGGCGATCAAACGCGAGAGGACGCTTACCTGGAGCGAGAACCGGGCCCCGTAGAGGAGCCTCGTGGCCACGTCCCGGCCGAACACGTCGGTTCCGAGTACATGAGACGCCGAAGGCGGCTCCAGGGCCTCTTCCATGCGGATCTGGTCCGGCTGGTAGGGCGTCAACAGTGGTGCGAATACGCCGGCGAGCACGACGAGCGCCACCAGGACGGCGCCGGTCGCGCCGCCGCGGTGGGCGGCGAGACGCCGGAGCCACAAGAGGCGTCTGGCGCTTGCGGGGGCGGGGGCATCACTCATCAGAATTCACCCCCAGCTTGACCCTCGGATCGACCCGGGCATAGAGCAGGTCGACGAGCAGGTTGACCGTCATGAACAGGACGGCCATGAATAACACGGCTCCCTGGATCGCGGGCAGGTCCCGCTTGAGGATGGCGTCGAGGGTAAACCGGCCCAGCCCCGGCCACGCGAAAATCGACTCGGTCAGGACGGCCCCGCTGAGATAGCTGCCGAAATCGGAGCCGACGACGGTGATGATCGGCAGGAGGGCGTTACGCAGCGCGTGGCAAAACAGCACCCGCCGGCCGGGTACGCCCTTGGCCCGGGCCGTTTTGATATACATCTCGCCGGTCTCGTCGAGCACGCTGGAGCGCGTGATGCGCGCGATGTAAGCGGCCGACGCCTGCGCCAGCGTGAAGGCGGGGAGTACCAGATACGCCAGACGGCCGCCGCCGTACCCCGACGCGGGGAACACGCCGAGCCTCATGGCAAACAGGTAGATGAGAAGAACACCCAGCCAGAACACCGGCATCGACACCCCGACGACGGTAGCTCCCATCGTGACGTAATCGAGCGCCGATCTCCACTTCCAGGCGGCCAGCACCCCGACCGTGACGCCGACGAGGACGGCCAGCACCATCGCGGCGAGGGCGAGCCGCAGCGTGTAGGGAAATCGTTTTCGTATCGACTCCCACACGGGCACGCCCGTCACGTAGCTCGTGCCCAGGTCGAAGCGCGCCAGGCCGCCGAGGTATTTGAGATACTGGACGCCGATGTGATCGTTGAGGTGCATCTCCTCGCGCAACCGCTCGATGGTGGCTTCGTCGTAGCGTTCCCCCACCATGTTCAGAACGGGATCCCCCGGCAGGACGTACATGAGGAAAAACGTCACCGTCGCCACGCCGATCAGGATCGGAATGAACATCAACAGGCGCTTGATCGTGTAACTGAGCACTGCCGCTTCACCTGGCTTGTTTGACGACCGTCGTGTAGTCGGCTCCGAGATACACCGCCGGCATCCGGTATCCACTGACACGCGGCGAAACCGCCTGGAAGGCGACGGGATGGTACAGGTAGATCCACGGCGCCCGGCTGTAGATCTCTCCGTCGATTCGCCCGTACAGGGCGGCGGCTTCCTCCGCGTCGACGCTTCTTCCCGCCCGCTCGATCATGGCGTCGATGTCCGGATCGGAGAAGAAGACGCGGTTGCCGCCCCCGCCGGCGTTTCGCGAATGGAACAGCGGATAGACGAAGTTTTCCGGGCTGGCGTAGTCGGCTACCCAGTCGAGAAAGAACGCGTCGACCTTGCCCGCGCTGACCGCCTCCTTGAACGCGCTCCACTCGCGGCGCACCAGCCGGACCTCGACGCCGGATTCGGCGAGATACCCCTGGACCGCCTCCAGCATCCGGCTGCCCTCGGGGCTGTCGCGCAGCCAGATCTCCATCGAGAAACCTTCCGGGTAGCCCCGCGACGCCAGCAACTCGCGCGCGGCGGCGGGGTCGTAAGGGTACGGTTCGCGGCCGGCGTAGCCGGGCAACGGCGGCGGGATCGCCCCGGAAGACCGGATCGCCGTCCCCGACGTCAACACGTCGATCATCCGCTCCACGTTGATCGCGCCGTTGAGGGCGCGGCGCACGTCCGGGTCGTCGAACGGCGGGCGGCGGTTGTTGAGGCCGATGTAGTACACGCGCAGTTCGGTCCGCTCCTGAACCAGGCCGCGGTAGCGCTCCCCCTCCCGGAACCGGTTGAGTTCGGCCAGCGGGACGTTGAGAACGTCGAGCGCACCCGATTCGAATTCGGCTACCTGGGTGAACGATTCGGGAATGACACGATAGCGGACTGCCGTCACACCCGACCGCCGACCCTGGGGGTGGTGCGGGTTGGTTTCGAGCAGCAGGTAGTCGCCGCGCTCCCATACGGCAACCCGCCACGGCCCCGATCCGACGGGCAGGCCTCCGAATGTCCGGAAATCCGAGCCGGACGCCGCGGCCCCCACGGGGGTGGCCGTGAGCGCTTCGCGCGGAACCACCATCGCGGCGGGCAGCGCGAGCAGCGACAGAAACGGTCCGAACGGCTCATCGAGCTCTATCGTAACGGTCGAGTCGTCCGGAGCCGACAACCCGTCGATCGCCCCGGCGGTACCGGCGGCAAAATCCCGGGCGCCCCGGATCCGTTCGAGCACCCACTGCCGCGAAGACCGGGACGCGGGGGCAAGTACCCGTTCAAAGCTGAACACCACGTCGGAGGCAATCACCGGCCGGCCATTCGAAAATTTCATCCCGGGGTGGAGCCGGAACAGGAAGCGCGTCCCGCCCGACTCGACTGACCACGAACGCGCCAGAGCCGGGACGAGACGCCCCTCGACGTCGAAACGGACGAGTCCCTGGAAAATCTGGGAACAGATCTCACCGCCCGCCACGTCGACGACGAGGGCGGGATCGAGCTGGTTGGGGGCACTGCGCAGGGCCAGGCGTAGCGTGGAGGGATCGTCGGGCTCGCCGGCGCAACCGGAGAGCCAAGCCATGCAGGCGATGAGGGCGACCGCGATAAATACCGCGGTTATTCCCGCCGTCGAAAAGCGGGACGGGGTCAAAATCGGTCTCCTTCGATGAGCCGGTATTCGCTTCCCAGGTTCTGGGCGTAAAACACATAGGTCAGGTTGAGACCCAGATACGACCAGACTTCGTACTCCCCGTGACTGATCCGGTCGGCCGTCCGCTCGATCCGGTCGGGCTCGCCGTAACGAATGTAGACCCTGCCGCGGTCACTCCGCCACCCGGCCCCGAATTTCGCGTACCGCTGGCCCGCTATCCGTACGCGCCGGAGCAGTTCCTCGAGCGCCTCGTTGGCGACGGTGTCCGGGTTCGGATCCCGGCGCCGCCAGAACTTCCGCCACTCTTCGGCGCGCATCTCCGGCGACGTCGTTTCCAGGGCATGCAGTTCGTCATTGCTCGCGATCAGCGACAGGATCTCGAGCGTGTCCTCGAAATACTCGCCGAGCATCGCATGGGTGACGTCGAGTTCGATGGTGGAACTGGCGTTGGCGTCCATCTGTCCCTTGTTTGCCATCGCCCGGAGGTTGATCGTGTAGGCGCCCGGCTTCCAGTCTTCGGCATCGAACGTGAGGATGAACACGTCGTCCGCTCCGGTGAGCCGCGCCCGCGACCGCCCGTAGAGGATCCGGTCGCCGCCCGTCGCCCTCACTTCGTAGTACACGACACAGATAAGCGGAACCTCGGGCTCCTCGTTGAGAAACATCTCGAACTGAACGACGGGCTGGGCGTCGAGCACGTTGAGGCCGACCATCTCGGCGTCGGCCCGTTTCAGGTCGTCCCGTTTGTCGAACTCGTCCTTGCGGACGACCCGT
>CBDVDJ010000159.1:0-6600 GCA_965372695.1 uncultured bacterium | reverse complement strand
CGCCGGATTGAACTGGAGCGGTGTGGGGGCGGTGTCGGCGAGCGATGTCGTGGACATGGTCGTGCGCTCCAACGGCGACATCCTGTTGCTCACACGCACGGGCATCCTGTGGCGTTCGAGCGACAGCGGCGCGACGTTTACATCCCTTGCCACGCTCACCGCTTCGAACCACGCGAGCATCAGCGAAGACGACGTAGGTGATCTCTACGTCCTGACGCAGACGGGTGAGGTGTCCCGGAGCATCGATGGCGGCGTGACATGGAATACGATTGGCGTTATTACAACAAGTGATGCGGTCGAGATTCGCGCGATCGACTCGGACCTCGTTGTCTCGACCGGTACCGGGGACATCGCGAAGAGTACGGACGAGGGCATGACGTGGAGCTTCGTCGGTACGATGTCGCAGGTCAATGTCAGCGCGCTTACGAGCGCGGGGTCGGATCTCGTGGCGACAACGAAAGAAGGACTCGTCGCGACATCGTCGGATGGCGGGACCTCGTGGTCATGGGTGGGGGCGATCAACCAACTTACCGTCGTGGCGCTCGGCAACGATACGCCAATGGCCACAGGCATCGGGCCTGGCCAGCCGCCGCCCGTATTTTCCCTCCGGCCACCATGGCCGAATCCCGCGGGTGCCAATCCACACGTTGGTGTAACGTTTGAGGTTCCTTCACCGGGCGAGGTAGAGCTCGCGCTCTACGATGTCACAGGGCGGCGTGTGGCCTATCGCCCGAACGTGTTGGTGCCAAATGCGGGAAGCCACACTACAATGTGGGCGCTGCCATCACTGCCCTCCGGCGCGTATTTCCTCCGCGTCATGAGCGCCGAAGGGTTGCGGGCACAGCGCAAGCTTGTGATCGTGCGATAGGGTAATACAGAGCGCGTAGTTCTTCCGTTTTTGCGCGTTACTCCGCCTTCTTTGTAGCACCGTGACAGCGCGGCGGACTCCTTCGGCTCCTTCGCTGCGATCCCCGGACTATCTTGCTCAATTGGCTGGCGAAGGACGTACCAGCCGCCGCCTCCACCAACTATTCCCATCGCGGTCAATTGAAGCTGTAGAACAGCCGCAGCCTCACCACGTGGTCATCGAAATCGAAGTCTCCCCGCGCATCGCTCAGTCTTACTGTGTGGAATACGTAGTTGAGTTCCATCCGTAGAGCGTTGGTTACTTTCTTTCCGATTCCGATGTTGAATCTGAATCTGTCGCCGAAAGTTGTGTTGTCGGATGAGGCCAGGTCTTCGAAGACCTCGGCAGAAACGAGGGTGTAGAACGCGTCGGCGGTGCCGATGGCGAAGTCCGGAGATTTTACACCCAGTTGATAGCGTGCCCGAAGGGACACATCCCACCGAGGATCCTCACTGATATAGAACGCCCTCAGCTCCAGGCGGAAATAGTGACTAAAGTTGAAGCCGTCCAGGCGTGGCCACACGAATCTGGCACCCACCCAGGGGCGTAGCTCGGGTAAGTCCGCTTCGCCGCTGAAAAAATTGTAGAAGAGCGCGGCGCCGCCGTGCAGCGACAGCCACGATCGATCGCTATAGCGCACGGAAGGCCGGAGGTACACCAGGGTCCAGTAGTCGTCTGTGAGGAGCCCGCGGAGGCCGTAGTCACCGTCGTAGCGAAAATGATCACTGAAATTGTAGATTGTCGCGATATCCGACCACGTGTGAAATTCGCTGAATTTGGGTTCCTGCGACGCGGCCGGTGTCGGAATCATTGTCGCCATGATTCCCAGCCACAGCGCGACAAGTGCCGATGCGCCCAACCGGCGCAGTTTATCTCGATGAACTTCCACCGGTCGGTTGTGCTCGATCACTTGTCGTTGCAATGTACACCCCACGATCTCCTTCGAGTATTTGTTATACACAGAAGAAGTCACGGTCGCCTGTGGCGCCATGCGAGACCCGCCATGACCGAGCCGGCGCTGGATTCGAAGAAATCGATATTCGTATTTTCCTTTAAGAGTTCCGCAGTCGCCCACACGCTCAATACGCCGCCTTTTAACAACCGGACCGGTATGAACGCTGAGAAGGCTGCGCCAAAGCGATCGGTGTCGAGGACCTCGCCGTAGACCGGGTGTGTCTCCTCCGCCTCGCGTTGGCCGTAAATCAGATTTACGTCGAGTACCACTTTGGGTGAGAGGTAGAGATAGGTCAGCTGCAGGGAAAACCCGTTGTTGGCGATTGCCGCGCCTTTTTGATTGTTGCGAATGTAGTGAAGGGCCGGCTCGAAGCGGTGGCGTTCCACGTCGATTCGGTAAAGCGCCCGCAGTCGCAGTACGTCGCCGTCGCGTTCGAGCAGGGACTGCTGGTCCGGATCCAGCCGCCCCTGGCCGATGAGCCAGTCGCCGCTTTTCTCGTCGTCGAAACGAAGGAAGCGATCGGTTACCGTTAACTCGAGGCCCGTCCTCAGGATCCGGCCCCAGCGCAGGCGAAAACCCGGAAAGTTCAGTTCTGTGGGCTGGCGGTCTTCGCCCTCGATGTAGGGATCCGACCAGAACTTCAAACGCATTGGGGTCATCAGAAAGCTCACCAAAAAGATGCTGGAATCCGGGAGTTCCTGTCGCACGCCGAGGCCGAAGACGACATCGAGGCGGAGGATGTCCTCGAGCCGGTTACCAAAGAACAGCTGGGTGCGCGTGCTGGAAAAGGTGTAGTTCAACTCGCCGACTACCGGGACAGCGGCGGAGGATCCCGACGGTGGCGGGGCGAAGATCGATTCAATCCTCGGAGACCCGACGTCCGCCACGAGCGGAGCCCCGGTGACAATCAGGTTGTTTTCGACGGTGACGTACCCGACGCCAAAGAGAAAAAAACCGCTGAAACCGGTAGTCGTCGGGATGTCGTCCTGCGCCAGGGCGGGGCTTCCCGCTATCACGATCAGCAACGCGAAAGCGCATACCCCCGTTTTGCTCAACATCGCATAGTTCCTCCAAAGGTTTGGGCAGGCGGTATCTGAGAGCCGAAGCCCACAGCGAGCTTCGGCCCCCAGATGGCACTCGATGCTAATTGCCCACCGGGAATTGCTGTTCCAGTTTCTCCAGCAGCTTCATGGCCTTCATCGCTTTGAGCGAGTTGTAGTTGATGCCCGCCGCGTTCAGGCTCGCACCTTCCTGAAACGGGTAGTCAGGAATGGTCACGAAAAACTCCTTGAGCTTCTCCTGGATCGGCACAAACAGCCACATATTGTCGGCGTACCAGCGAAGATACATCGCGGATTCATGCCACATCTCCTCGTACGGATCCGCTCGCAGATTGATGATCAACGGCCAGTTGGGGACCTCGCGGACGCCCGTGGCAATGTTGCCTTCGAACGTGGCGAAATGAACCTTCCAATCTTCCCAGCGCACGGCGTTCAATTCGCCGCCCTGCCCGAAGTAGAGGATCTGCTCGCGCGGTCCCTTATCCATGTCGCCCTTGAAGAACGGCATGAAATTGTAACCGTCCAGGTGGACTTTCCACTCCTTGCCGTTGGCCTTGTGGCCCTTCTTGAGCTTTTCGACGATTTTTGAATCACCAGCGGCGGCCAACAGCGTCGGCATCCAGTCCTCGTGTGAGATGATATCGTTATATATCGTGCCTGGCTCGATCACGCCGGGCCAACGAATCATTTGAGGCACCCGGAAACCGCCTTCCCAGGTGGTACCTTTCTCACCGTAAAACGGTGTGATCCCTCCGTCGGGCCAGGTGCCCTTTTCCGCGCCATTGTCGGTGCTATAGATGACCATAGTGTTGTCGGCAATGCCTATGTCATCCAGCTTTGCGAGAAGCTCGCCGACCTGGTCGTCGTGCTCCACCATACCGTCGGGATAGAGGCCGATGCCTGTTCTTCCCTGCGCCTCTTTCTTGAGCCGGGTCCAGACGTGCATGCGAGTCGTGCTCATCCACACGAAGAAGGGCTTGTTGTCTTTATGAGCACGATCGATGAAATCAAGCGCCGCCTCACCAAAAACCTCGTCTGCGGTTTCCATACGCTTGCGAGTCATCGGTCCGGTGTCCTCGATCCGCCCGTCGGCATAGCTGTGAATCACGCCACGGGGTCCGAACGTCTCGTGGAATTCCTTGTCCCTGGGGTAGTAGTAGGTTTCGGGCTCTTCCTCGGCATTGAGGTGATAGAGGTTGCCGAAGAACTCGTCGAATCCGTGCGCGGTCGGCAGGTGTTTGTCCTGGTCGCCGAGGTGGTTCTTGCCGAACTGAGCTGTTGCGTAGCCTTGCTCCTTGAGCAGGTCGGCCATCGTCGGCGCGAAGTCGGGTATGCCGTGGTCGGACCCGGGCATGCCGATCGTCAGGAGGCCTGTACGAAACGGATGCTGGCCGAGAATGAAGGACGCGCGTCCGGCCGTGCAGCTCTGCTGAGCATAAGCATCGGTGAACATCGCCCCTTCCCTGGCAATGCGGTCAATATTCGGCGTCTGGTACCCCATGATGCCGTGATTGTACGCGCTGATATTATGGACACCCACGTCGTCACCCCAGATGACGAGGATGTTGGGTTTATCTGCCGCTCGTGAATCGGCAAACACGGAAACCAACACGAATGCCACAAGGCAGGTTAACAATAAGCTTCTGCGCATGCGAAGCTCCTTTCTGTGAAGGGCCGCAAGTCTGCGGTGGATCATCTCCAGCTTGCTTTGCTTACTGGGCGAGGACGTTCTCGGGGAGAGGAGTGTGAAGTTCAGCAAGAGTCCGTACCGCATTTCCACCCAACAGTTCATGAGAAGATCAATCCGGGGGCCGAGCCACGCGACGGGTGCCGGCCCTGTATCGAAGCAGGCTAACTCTGTCGACCACTCTACCGGGAATCAGCGGGGGGGGGCAAACATTTCTTTGTCGTGTGCTCAGATGGCGGGGAAGTGAATGTTTTCTCTAACCCAGCTTGGGTGTTGACTCCGGGCGGCGCTACTTGACATAGTTACCTTACCTGATGAAATGCCTGCGATCCAAACTGGTTAAAGTCGTAATGTCCGGTTTCCTCCTTTGGTCGGCTTCTGTTCCGCCGGCGACAGCCATCGATTCCGAGGAGGAGCTCGGCAACTGGATTGGCGCCACCAGCAGTCTTCGCCACTCAGACAAGTGGACCCTCTTTCTCCAGGGGGAATTGCGAACCTGGGAAATGGCGTCGAACGTAAACGAGCTGCTGTGGCGTGTTGGCGGGCTCTACGATTTCAGCAAGCGATACATGGGCGCGTTTGGTTACGTTCGTGTCGATACATGGCCCTACACGGAAGGCGGACTTCGCAAGTTCTTCGAAAACCGGATCTATGAAGAGTTTCTGATCAGAACGAAATGGGGCAACGCGAAGGTCGACCACCGGTTCCGCCTGGAACAACGCTGGATTACTACGCCGGAGTTCGGCACGGAGTACTCCAACCGGGTGAGGTATATGCTGCAGTACACACATCCCTTGAACAGCGACACGATCGAGCCAGGCACATACTTCATCCTGGTGTTCGATGAAATATTTGTCGATTTCGACAAGGGTGACTACTGGTTCAATCTCGAGGGAAGCGAGGCCGGCCTCAATCAGAACCGTTTGTTTGTGAGCGCCGGGCGTCAGTTGACGGCTCTCTCCAATATCCGACTTGGCCTTTTGTGGCAGCATCGCCCCAATGCCGATTACCTGCGGCTGGTCCTCGCCTACGCGCACAACTTTGATTTTCGGAAGGAATGATGCTGGGACATCCAGCGACGTAACTAAAAAGTTTTCATGTCGTAACAGCCGAATTCCTTCGCTTCATATTTTGTCGTTACGGAGCCTCCGTCAGATGAGGCTCAAGTTGCCTTATCGCCGAAGATCTGGTATATTCTCCGCCCACGTCTCCAAATGGGATATGCTCCGATAAACACAGGTGTCATTTCTAATTAGGTGCTCAGGTCGAGTCATCGATCGACTGTATGTTCAAATCAGGGAGAAGAGAATGAATCCGTTTGCATTACGAGGTAACAAGTGGCTGGCCGGTGTGTTTCTGTTGACCGTTCTGTTCTTCGGTTGCAGCGACGACGACGATCCGACGGATCCCGGCACGCCGGAAGACCCGTATGTGGACGCGGTCGTCATCGCGCCCGAATCGGCGATTTTCTCGGCTATAGGTGAGGACCTGCAGTTCGACGTCTCCGCCTACGACCAGGATGGTTTACCTATCGACACAGACTTCACGTGGCAGAGCAGCGACGACGACATCGTCGTTGTCGGTCAGGACGGCGTGGCGGTCGCCACAGGCCTGGGTACGGCCGAGATCTACGTCACGGCCGAAAGCGTGGTTGACACCGCGGACGTGACCGTGACCCTGGCCGGCGGGCCGGTACACGAATGGGTCGCCGCCGCCAGCGGTGACTGGAACGAGGCGGGCAACTGGAGCACCAACGAGGTGCCGGGCGCAGGAGACGTTGCAGTGATCGACGAGGCCGGTACCTACACGGTCACGCTCAACGGCGACGTCGATGTGGTGCAACTCGTCCTGGGCGCTGATACGGGCACCCAGACTCTCGACACCGATGGATTTCAGCTCCGGTTCAACGACGGGGGCCTGCTCGGCGGCGCAGAACTCGTCGTATCGGGCAGTGTCATCATGCAGGGTGAAGTCGTGTGGACCGGAGGCA
>CBDVDJ010000158.1:0-6609 GCA_965372695.1 uncultured bacterium | reverse complement strand
CGGCGGGCAGCGTTGTTACGGCCGCCGACCACCCTAAATATGACAACCCCCCCCGGGTCTATAAAAAGCGGGCGTCGCGGGCGCCGCCCGAGGTAGTGAAGCCTCCCGCCGAGACAAAACCACCGGCGGAAAAGCCCAGGAAGGGCGAGAAGAGACCGAGGAAGGGCCAGAAGGAAGCCAGGGTCGATCACAAGCGCAAGCAGCGCGTCAAGAAAACCCCCGCCGAGTTGGATGCGCAGAAAAAAGCCGTGCGCGAAAGTGTGCGACGGACGCTCGCCAAGCTGGAGACGACCCGCAAGACCAAGCGGCGCAAGACCAAGACTTCGGAAGAAGACGAAATCGACCTCAAGCCGGTCCAGGTGCAGGACAAGTCGAACGTAGCTCTTCTTGCCGATTCGCTCGGGGTGGCGCTCGATGATATCCTCGAGTGTTGCGAGGAAATGGGCGTTGACGCCACAGCGAATCAGGAACTGGATCGGGACGTAATCGAGCTCATCGCGGAGGCGATGGGGCGGAGGGTGGAGATCGAGGCGGTCTACGGCGAGGCGCGGCTCAAGGAAGAAGCGGCGATCGACCCCGAGAAGCTCGCGGCGCGCTCTCCCATCGTAACCGTAATGGGGCACGTCGATCACGGCAAGACTTCGATTCTGGATCACGTTCGCAAGACCAATGTGGCGGCCGGTGAGGCGGGCGGCATTACCCAGCACATCGGTGCGTACGAGGTCGAAACGTCCAGCGGAAAGATTACATTCATCGACACCCCGGGACACGAGGCCTTTACCTCGATGCGGTCCCGTGGAGCCCAGATGACCGATATCGTCGTGCTCGTCGTGGCGGCGGATGACGGGGTCATGCCCCAGACGATCGAGGCCATCAACCATACCCATTCCGCCGAAGTTCCCATGGTGGTTGCCATCAACAAAATGGACGTGACGGGCGCCAACCCGGACAACGTCAAGCAGCAACTGTCCCAGCATGGGGTTATTGTGGAGGGTTTCGGGGGCGACGTGGTCGAAGCGCAGGTATCGGCAAAGACCGGTGACGGAATCGACAAACTCCTCGAAATGATCGTGCTGCAATCGGAACTCCAGGAGCTCAAGGCCGACCCGACGGCGCGCGCGCAGGGCGTCGTGGTCGAAGCAAAGAAAGAAGAAGGCCGGGGCATCATCTGTACCGTGCTCATCCAGCAGGGAACTCTCAAGGTCGGCGACGTATTCGTCGTCGGGAGCGAGTGCGGCAAAGTGAGATCGCTCCTCGACCACCGCGGCAAGAACATAAAGAACGCCGGTCCCTCTGTGCCGGTACAGGTTCTCGGATTCAACGGTGTGCCGGAGGCGGGCGATTCGTTCATCATCGTCAAGAACGAACGCGAGGCGCGCGAGATCAGCGACAAACGCAAGGATGCGCTCAAGTCTCGCGAAACTCAGCCTGCCAAACCGCTCACGCTGGAAGACCTGTACGCGCAGATCCAGAAGGGCGATGTCAAGGAACTCGGCATCATTGTCAAGGGCGATACCGATGGTTCCGTGGAGGCGCTTTGCGACAGCTTGTCGCCGATGGTGATAGAGGAAGTTCAAGTGAAGATTGTCCACAGCGGCGTCGGTACCGTATCGGAATCGGATGTCGTTCTCGCCATCAGCTCTAACGCGGTCATTATCGCGTTCAACACCAACATCGCCCCCAAGGCCAAAACGCTGGCGAAGCTCAAGGGTATCGAGGTCAGGCGTTACTCCGTCATTTACGAGGCGGTCGAGGATATCGACGAAGCCATGAAGGGGATGCTCGAGCCCGAGATCATCGAGCGCGTGCTCGGCAAAGCCGAAGTCCGCAAGGTATTCCGGGCGTCCAGGCTCGGTACCGTCGCGGGTTCGATGGTCGTCGAAGGCGTTATCGAACGTAACGCGAGCGCCCGGGTGTATCGCGGCGAAGAAGTGGTGTTCGAAGGGAAGATCGCATCTCTCAAACGTTTTCAGGATGATGTGAAGGAAGTCGCGGAAAACTTCGAATGCGGCATCGGGCTGTCGGGATACGACAATATCGAAGTATCCGATGTCATCGAGGCTTTCGTAGTGGAGGAAAAAGCCCGCATCGTTTAGCCAGTCAGGCCGTTTGCCCCCGATGATCGTTAAACTCCTCACGGTAGAGTTGCACATACCGGGTTGCTCGTCGCTCAAGGAAAAACGGTTTGCCTTGTCGAGTCTCAAGACGCGGCTCCGTCGCCGCTTCAACGTGGCCGTCGCCGAGGTCGACTACCATGCAAAGTGGCAGCGTTCTTCACTGGCAATTGTCACAGTGGGAGTCGACAGGAAGACGGCCGATGGCAGCTGCGACAAGGTGCTGAGTTTCATCGAACGAGACCATCGCGTCGAGATTACGGAGTCAAGCCAGGAGTATTGTTAGGAGCCGTCTGGATGAAGAGACCGTCGCACAGAATCGAACGGGTCAACGAGACGATAAAAATAGTGCTGAGCGAATTGCTGCTGACCCAGATCAAGGATCCGCGGGTCGGAATGGTGACGATTACATCCGTGCGCGTCTCGAGAGATTTTTCGTCGGCCAAAGTCTATTACTCCGTCATGGGGGATGAGGCCCGGCGGGCCGACACCCAGCGGGGACTCAAAAGCGCGAGGAAGTTCATGCGCGGAGTGGTTGCCGACGAGCTGAAGTTGCGCAACTCGCCCGAACTACGGTTTGTCTACGACGACACGCTCGACCGGGCGATGGCAATCGAGGAAGCGCTCAAGAACAATCCTCCGAAGGACGATGACCCTGAGGACAAGCCGGAGACGGGTGACTGAGAATGGAAGAATACAACGACCGGTTGTTCATCGTTGACAAGGCGGCGGGGCCGACGTCTTTCGATGTGGTCGCCGCCTTCAGACGTGCGGCAGGCCTCCGCAAGGTGGGACACACCGGGACGCTCGATCCGCTCGCCACGGGAGTGCTCCTGATATGCACGGGAGTGGCGACGCGTGCCGTAGAGCACTTCATGGACCTCGAGAAGGAGTACGAGTTCGACGTGTGCCTCGGTGTCGAGACCGACACGCTCGATAAGGAAGGCGAAGTCGTGCGAGAAGCGCCTTGTCCCGATGTCGGGGCCGACCGCATTCGTGAGGTGGCCGCGTCGTTCGTCGGTGAATACGATCTCGAACCGCCCGTGTACTCGGCGCTGAAAAAAAACGGACGACGGTTCTACGACATGGCGCGGGCGGGCGAAACTCCCGAGGTGGAAAGCCGCCGGGTCCAGATCTACGATTTCGAAGTGACCGGGATCGACCTGCCGGTGGTCGGCTGCCGGATCCGATGTTCGCGCGGCACTTACGTCCGGTCTCTTGCCAGGGATTTCGGCCGCCAACTCGATACCCCGGCGCACATTGACCGGATTGCCCGCACACGAATCGGGCCGTTCGAACGCTCGCACGGATTCTCGTCGGACAAGCTGTCCCGGAAGGATCTCTCCGGATTGGAGGGAATGGAAATGAGCCAGGCCCTCGACTTTTTGCCGGGAGTTGTCCTGGTGGACAAGGCAAGAAAGGCACTGCAGTACGGTATGTTGCCGGGCATCCGGGACGTCGCCGAGAAGTTCGGAGAATTCAAGGGGGGTGGCCCGGTGCGGATACTGGATCCTGACGGCGCGCTCCTTGCCGTCGGGCAACGCAGCGCGGACCGCCGGCGCAATCCCCTGCAGTTGATCGATTCGTACCGCATGTTTATTGACTCCTCCCCCAGGAAAGGCAACCGGGCGGGCCGTTGAGTCCGGCCGTCGCGGGACAATGGGAAATCACCCCGTAGTGTACTCGCTCGACGAGGTCAAGGCTCTGGCGCCGCGCGCCGCCGCCGTCACGCTGGGGGTGTTCGACGGTGTCCACCGCGGACACCGGTCGATCGTCGAAGAACTCCTCAAGGCGGGTGATCACCCCGACATCGAGTCGAAGTATCTCATCACTTTCGACCCTCACCCCGTGGTGGTAACGCAGTCCCGCAAGGCTCCAAAGATTTTGTCCACTATCGAGGAGCGCCTTGACCTCCTCCAGCAATACCCCCTGGACGGTGTGTTCGTGGTTGGCTTTGACGACAAAATCCGGAATACGGATTATCGGGATTTCATCCGCCAGTACCTGCTGGAAGCATTCGACATGCGTTCGCTCGTGCTGGGCTACGACTGCCACTTCGGCCGGAACCGCGAAGGGGGGCCCGAGAGCGTGCAGGCCGAGGGACGGCGCCGGGGCTTCGACGTCAAGATCGTGCCGCCTCTGCTGATCGACGGCCAGGTCGCCTCGAGCACCTATATCCGGTCGACGATTATCGGCGGCGACCTCCTTCTGGCCAACAAGCTGCTCGGACACCCGTATTCGGTGTCCGGGGTCGTCGAGCGGGGGGCCGGCAAGGGCGGGTCGATCGGCTACCCGACGGCCAACCTCCGGATCGACCACCCGCGCAAGCTGTGGCCATCCGGGGGCGCCTACGCGGTCCGGGTCAAGGTCGACGCAGAGGTCCACAACGGTATGATGAACGTCGGCACCGCCCCCACGCTCAAGGGGGGCAAACCGACGATCGAGGTCCATATTTTCGACTTCGACCGGGATATTTACGGTGAAACCGTGATTTCGTACTGCCTCGCCCGGATGCGGGACGAGGTGGAATTTTCCTCGCCCGCCGCCCTGGTCGAACAGCTCGGGCGGGACCGGCGCGCAGCGCTGGAAATTCTGACGAGAGAAGGGGATGGGGAGGGGCGCTAGCACAATTATTGCTTTACAGCGCCTGATTCGTATGCTAATTTTCCGTGGATTCGGCGGCTGGGTCTGCACCCGGCTGTCGCCATCGTGTCGCGTACCATTTTAAGGAGGTGTTTCGACGATGGCATTATCACAGGAGCAGAAACAGGAAATTATAACCAAATATAAACTCCACGACAAAGACTCCGGTTCTGCTGAAGTTCAGATTGCACTGCTTACCGAGCGAATCAAAATGCTGACAGAGCATTTTCAAACCCACAAGAAAGACCACGCTTCCCGCAGAGGTCTACTCAAACTGGTGGGCCGCCGGCGTAAGCTCCTGGATTATCTGAAAAATAAAAAGATCGAGACTTACCGGGAGTTGCTCAAGCAACTCAATATTCGTAAGTAGGCCGTAGCCCGGCTTCGTCCGGGTTCTTCGGACAAATCAGCGTTGAAAGGCGATTGCGGCGGCACCCGGACGGTGCGCACTTGTGCGCGGCGTCCGGATGCTGCCGGCGATCCAGCGCTATCACATCAACATGTCTGGCAGGTATCCATGCATACAGTCACACGAGAATTCGGTGGCCGGTCCATTTCTATTGAAACGGGCAAATGGGCCAAACAAGCCGACGGCTCGGTCGTTGTAAGAACAGGCGACACCATGGTATTGGTGACCGCCGTGTCCGACACCCGGCGGTCGACGAGGGATTTCTTCCCTCTGTTCGTCGAGTACCGGGAAAAATTCTATTCATCCGGCCGTATCCCCGGCGGGTTTTTCAAACGCGAGGGACGCCCCGGCGACCGTGAAACGCTCACGGCGCGGTTGATCGACCGGCCGATGCGCCCGTTGTTCAAAAAACACTTCATGTGCGAGACCCAGATCGTCGCCCAGCCGGTGAGCTACGACGGTGAAAACCACCCCGACGTGCTGAGCATCGTCGGCGCCTCGGCGGCCCTGGGGCTGTCGAACATCCCGTTCGAAGGCGTTGTTTCCGCCGTGCGGGTCGGTCGCGTCGAAGGCAAGCACATTGTCAATCCGACGACGACAGAACTCGAAAACAGCGACATCGACATCGTCGTGGCGGGCACAGACGACGCCGTCATGATGGTCGAAGGCAGCGCCGAACAGGTGAGCGAAGCGGATATGCTCGCCGCCGTCAACTTCGGTCACGGGATGGTGAAAGAACTCAACTCGCTGCAGCGGGAACTGTTCGAACAGGCGGGCACGCCCGAAAAACGTACCTTCGAGGTACCCGAGCGGGTCGAGGAACTCGACGCGGCTATCGCCGAAGCGTTCACGGCCCCAGTCCAGGAAGCGCTCACGGTCAAGGAGAAGCTCGATCGTCAGAACGCGCTGGCCGCGGTCGGCGCCGACGCTATCGCGAAGTTCGAGGAGAAGTACCCGGAGCACGAAGGGTATATAAAGGGCGTTATCGAGGAAATCGAAAAGGTCGAGATGCGCAAGATGGTGCTGGAGACCGGGACTCGCGTCGACGGCCGCGGCTACACCGACGTCCGTCAGATCACTTGCGAAACCGGCGTTCTGCCGCGAGCGCACGGCTCGGCCCTGTTCACACGCGGCGAAACGCAGAGCCTCGTGTCGACCACGCTGGGCACCTCACGCGACGAGCAGATGCTCGACACGATCGAGGGCGAGAGCTGGAAGCGTTACATGCTCCACTACAACTTTCCCAACTTCAGCGTTGGCGAGGTCGGTCCGTTCCGCGGTCCCGGCCGGCGCGAGATCGGCCACGGGGCGCTGGCCGAACGTGCCATTCGCCCGATGATCCCGGAGAAGGAAGATTTTCCCTACACGATCCGGATCGTTTCGGAAATCCTCGAATCCAACGGGTCGAGTTCCATGGCGTCGGTATGCGGGGGGTCGCTGGCG
>CBDVDJ010000157.1:0-6655 GCA_965372695.1 uncultured bacterium | reverse complement strand
ATTGAGTGTCTCAATTCCGTATAAGACGCCTGTTCCGAGGAATATGCAACGTATTAAGTCATAAGAATCAGGAGCGACGGAGCGCAAATTGCGCGCCCATCGTCAATGTTGACAATGAGTTCTGATCGGCTATAGTTGTGACAGAGAAGACAGTAGAACCGGAGGTGACTATATAATGAGTCTCACAGACGACCAGCGGGACGGTGCGCTCAAGGCGCTGCGCGGCGCCCAGGAGGCGCTCGAATACGTCGTGTCGGGGACGAGGCGCGGCGAAGAAGCGGCCACGCTGCGAAGCCGCATCGAAGAAGTCGAGATGTACCTCAACAAAGCGAAATCGGAACTGAAGTTCATGTAACGAACTACCCGGCTCCTCTTCAGAACTACTTCAACAGCACGGCGCGGGCGACCTTGGCCCCGAGCCGTGTCTCGACCCGTATGAAATACACGCCGGATGCGGCCGGTGTTCCCTGGTCGGTCCGGCCGTCCCAGACGATCCGGTTGTCTCCCGGTTCGAATCGCTCGTTGTCCGCCAGCACCCGCACCCGCGCGCCCGTTACCGACCAGATCGTGGCCGTCACCGGCATCGCCGATGGCAACGTGAAGTGCACCGCCGTCGTCGGATTGAAGGGGTTGGGCGAGACGGAAACGATCCGGAACGGTTTTGGAGTCCGGTCCGGCCCGACCGCCGTCACGATGTCGATCCGCACCTTAACGGTTGTGGGGCTGTTATCCGCATCGGAGACAATTGTCACGTTGGCCGAGTCGGCGCCCGCGACGGCGGGATGGACGCACACGACAATCTTTGTGGTGTCCCCGGCCGAGAGGGAGTGGACGGTCAGAGTGGTGTCCATGCTGAAGGGCGACGCAGTGCACCCGTAGATCCCTTCGATCGTACACGTGGTCCCGCCTTCGTTGACGACGTAGATGGTATCGCACGTCGTCTGGTTCACGGGCGCCTGGTCGAACACGAGGGGCGACGGATATGCCGATGCGATGGTGGCGTCGCTGTATTCGTACGCGCCCATGTCGACGATCCCGTTCACGATGCGGGGGTTGCCGTCCCTGTCGGTCGTCGCGATATAGGGGGTAAAGTTGTCGCCGACGTCAATGGCGGGAGAGCCCGTCTGCAGGCGCACGTTGCCGCCGGGCCCGTCCACGAAGAGCGGGTCAGAATAAACGTTCAGGCCGTGGTCGACGCATTCGGGGGGCACTCCGCCCTCGATGAGCGAGTAGGAGATCGTCACCGATCCTGGTATCATGATGGAACTGATCTCGTTATAGCCAGCCACGGCCGAGTTGTTCCAGAGAATTGTGTTGTGCAAATCAGCTGTTCCAAACATGAAAAACATGCCGCCGCCGTCCCCGCCGGCTGTATTTCCGGAGAATGTCGCGTTGGTGAACGTCGAGTTGCTCATCCTGTTGTTGTACGCGCCACCGGATAGTGCCGAATTGCCCGTAAAAACGACATTGATGAGTGACGTGAAGTTGTTGGTATCTTCAAGCAGCCCCCCGCCGTCAGAAATCGCCGAGTTTCCCGAAAACGTCGCATTGGTGATGGACATGGTATTGCCGGAGGAGTTGTATATCCCTCCGCCATGCGCGTTTGCCGAGTTTCCCGAAAAAATCGCGGTGGTGAGTGACAGCGATTGTTGGTTGTTGTACATCCCGCCGCCGTTGCCGCCTGCCGAATTTTCGGAAAAGGTAACGTCGGTGAGCAACGTCTCCAGAAACATCGGCGGGCCGCTGTCGTCGTTGTACATTCCGCCGCCGTTGCCGAGCGCCGAGTTCCCGGAAAAAGTGACGTCGGTGAGCAACGCGGGCCCCGCGCCGCCGACGTCGGTGTACATTCCGCCGCCGTTGCCGCCTGCGGAATTTCCCGTAAACGTGACGTTGTCGAGCGATTGATTGCAGAAGTGGTTGTACATCCCGCCGCCGTTTTCGATCGCGGCGTTTCCCAGAAAGGTCACGTTGCGTATCTTTGGATAGCCGAGGTAGTTGTACATCCCGCCGCCGTTGCCGCGATTTATGTACGCGTCGACAGAATCAGCGTACCCCCCGGTGACGGTGAATCCGTCGAGCGCGGCCGTGACGTCGGTCCCGCTGGCCGTGACCACGTTGTAGCTGTTGTCGGTACTGTCCGCTTCGACTCCGATATCTCCGCTCAAGACGGCGACATTCGTCACCCAGTCACGCTGGGAAATACTCGTCTCGCCACCGGCGAACCCTCCGTAGATCGCAAGTCCATTCACCATCTGAAAAGTGGCGTCGCGATCGGCGCCCGACGTCGGTTTGTACGTGCCGTCCGCCACCCAGATCTCGCTCATGCCCGGACAGAACATCAACCAGTCAAGTGCATCCCAGAGGTCGGTGATGGCGTCCTGCCACGATGTGCCGTCGTTGTTCCCGCTGGTCGCGCCGGCGTCGACGTAAAGGACCACGCCCGGTACGCACAAGCGCTTTACCTCATAAGCGCCCATGTCGACGGTTCCGTTCACGATGCGCGGGTTGCCCTCGATGTCGGTCGACGGGAGATCGGGAGCTGTGTTGTCACCTGCGTCGATGACCGGTGAGCCCGGGAACAACCGAACGTCACCGGTGGACGGGTTGAAGAACAGGGGATCGGCGTCGATGTTGCCGCCGCCGTCGCCGCCGAGCGAGGTGTCCCAGCCGCCGCCGCTGCCGCCGGAACCCGCGACGAGCGAGTGCGAAATGCCGGGCGCGCTCGAGGTGTTGTAGATCTCGTGGCCCGCGTCCTGGGCCGAGTTGCCCCACATGATGGTATTGACCAGGGCCGGATCGCTGAAGGTGTTGTACATCGCGCCGCCCCGGTAGGCGCTGTTACCGGACGCGGTCACATTGACCAGCCTCGGCTCGCACCAGTTGTTGTACACCGCACCGCCGAAGTCAGCGGATCCATTCCAGAAGATCACGTTGACGAGCGTCGGACTTCCGCCGTCGTAGTTATGCATGCCGCCGCCCCACAATCCGGAGTTGTCGCGGAACTGCACGTTGACGAGCGCCGGGCTCCCGCCGTCGTTGTACATCCCGCCGCCGTCGACGGCGTAGTTGTCCGACAGAACCAGATTGGCGAGCGTCGGGCTGCCGCCGTCGTTATATATGCCGCCGCCGTGGGTGTCGACCCACGCGGCACTGCTCCGTGAGCCGGTGACGGTCTCGCCGGCGATGGCCGGCTTGACGTCTGCCGGGTCGTATGCCTCGCTCCGGGCCGGCGGAGCCAGGGTGACGGGTGCGTCGGCGTTGCCCCCTGTGATCGTGAACCCGTCGAGCACGGCCGTCGCGTCCGTCCCGCCGGCCGTGACGACGTGGTAGCTGTTGTCGGATCCGTCCGTCTCGACTCCGATGTCACCGCTGAGGACCGTGACGTTCGTAACCGGGTCCCGCTGGGAGCGATCCGACTCGTTGCCTGCAAAACCGCCGTAGATCGTGATGCCGCTCAGGAGCTGGAAGGTCGCCGTGCGGACTGTGCCTGCCGTGGGCTTGTACATACCCGCCGCCACCCAAATCTCGGTCACACTCGGACAGAATATCACCCAATCGAGGGCGTATCGAAGTTCTGGAAAGGCATTGAGCCATGAAGTGCCGTCACTCGCGCCCGTCGCCTTGGCATCGACGTAGAGCGCGATCCCCGGCGGACAGGAGGCCTGAGACTCGTAAGCCCCCATATCGACGATTTCATTTGCGATCCTCGGGTTGCCGTCGAGGTCGGTGGTGACACCTCCCGGTATTGCGGCGTTGTCGCCCGCATCGACGGCGGGCGATATCGGAATCAACCGCAGATCACCGACGGGCGCGTCCACGAACAACGGGTCGGCGTCGATGTTATTACCCAGATCGGTTCCCAGGTTCGTGTCCCAACTGCCGCTGCCCCCGGATCCTTCGATGAGAGAGTGGGAAATCGTCGGTATGCACGATACGTTGTTGGAGATCTCCTGGACGCCGGTCCAGGCCGTGTTTCCCCAGAGTATCGTGTTGACGAGCGTCGGATTGCTCTCGTCCCAGTTGTAGATCCCGCCGCCATCGATTGCCGAATTAAGGGAAAAGGTCACGTTGACGAGGGTGGGACTGCTTCCGACACAGTTGAACATTCCGCCGCCGTTGCCCGACTGGGCCATGTTGTCAACGAACACCACGTTGGCAAGGGTCGGACTGCTGTTGTCGTTGTGCATTCCGCCGCCGGATTGGCCCGAATTTCCCGAAAACGTCACGCCCTCGAGTGTCGGGTTGCTGTTGTTCCAGTTGAACATCCCGCCACCGCGGTAAGTCGTCCAGTTCCCGGCAAACGTCACGTTAAAGAGCGAGGGATCGCTTCCCGATCCGTTGAACATCCCGCCGCCGCCGTTGTCCCACGCGACGTTTTCCGTAAAGATCACGTTCACGATTGTGGGACTGCCACTAACGGTGATCATTCCACCACCACCATTGTCGTCCCCGGCGCCGTCGGCGTTCCCTTGGGTGATCGTGAACCCGTTGAGTACGGCCGTCGCGTCAGTCCCGCTGCCTGTCACTACGTGGACGCTGTTGTCAACAATGGTGCCCTCGGTACCAATGTCGCCGCTCAGGATTGTTTCGTTCGTCACCCAGTCCCGCTCGGAAACACTCGACTCGCCGCCCACAAATCCGCCATAAACAGCCACACTGTCCACCAGCTGGAATGTTGCGCCGCGGTCGCTTCCCGAAGTGGGGTAGTACGTGCCTTCTGCTACCCAGAGCTCGGTCACGCCCTCACACGCCGCCCACTCGAGCGCCTCCGACAGCTTGAGGAACGCGTTGTCCCAATCCTCCCCGGTATTCTCACCCGTCGTTGCGTATTTGTCGACGTAGACGACGCTACCCGGCGGGCACGGATACTCGTACGCACCCATGTCAATGGCGATGCCGGCGATTCTGGGATTGCCGTCCAGGTCGGTAGTGACACCGCCGGGTACGGCTGCGTTGTTGCCTGAATTGGCGGCGGGCGAAGTCGGGTTCAGACGCAGGTTCCCCGAGGACTCGTCTACGAATTTCGGATTCTCATAAATGTTGTGGCCCTCATCTGTATAGCCGCTCGGTAGAGGACCCTCGATGAGTGAATAGGAGACGGGCGTCGACCCGCTCCCAAGTTGGAACAGCTGATCCCCGAGGGAGACTGCCGAGTTTCCCCACGCGATTGTGTTTGTTATGGCAGAGCTGCTGGAATAGTAATTATACATCCCGCCACCGTTGACGTTTGCGGTATTGTTCGCGAATGTCACGTTTGTCAGCGATAACGTAGTACTGCCGTCACTGAACAATCCGCCGCCGTGGCCGGCCAGGTTGTTCCAGAAGATCACATTTATGAGTGTCGGGTTGGAATTGTTGTTGTTCATTCCGCCACCGCGGTTCCACGCCTCGTTGTTCATGAATGTCACGTTGGTGAGCGTCGGATTGCTGTCACTGTAGTTGTACATCCCTCCTCCGCCGCTTTCCGAGCCGCCACCGAGCGCCGAATTTTCCAGAAATTCCACGTTGGTAAGCGTCGGGTTGCTGCCCCAACCGTTGAACATACCGCCGCCACCGTTGGTGTTTGCGGCGTTTCTGAAAAATACCACGTTGGTGACTGTGGGACTGCCGGTGTAGTTGTACATTCCGCCCCCGAGGCCAAGATTGGACGTGTTCGCATTGGCATTTCCCGCGGTGATCGTGAAGCCGTCGAGAACAGCCGTCGCATTCGTACCGCTACCCGTGACCACGTGGATGCTGTTGTCGGTGTCGTCGTCCAGGATGCCTATGTCGCCGCTCAGGATGGTCACATTTGCCACCCAGTCCCGCTCGGAAATATCGGTCTCGTTTCCCGCGAATCCGCCGTAGATTGCAACCGCGTTCAACAGTTGAAACGTCCCATATCGGTCAGCGGTAGAAGTAGGGAAGTACGTGCCTTTTGCCACCCAGATCGTGTCGCCGGATCCGGTTGCGGTCAGTCCGTCCTGCAAGTCCGTGTACGCACTGGTCCACGACGAGCCGTTGTTGGCGCCGGTGGCCAGTGAGTCGACGTAAATGACGGTCGCGTGCGCAGGCAGATATGCCGCCGCGAGGAACAACGCTGCAAAGATGAAAATGAGTTTTCTATCGAGTTGCTTGATCATTTGTTCCCCTCCGCTCGCCCTTGCGGGCGCCGCGACTATTGACGCGGCGTCCGCAGGGCATAAAGCTCGTGATACGAAATTAATGTGCTTCACTTCAACAACAGCATTTTTCGGGTTTTCTCGAACCCGGGTGCCGTCATCCGATAAAAGTACACGCCGGTTGCGACCATCTGCCCCCGGTCATCCCGTCCCTGCCAGGCCACCGATTTACTGCCCGCCGTTTCGGCACCGTCGACGAGGGTCCGTACCAGCCGCCCTACGACGTCGTATATCCGCAGGGTGACGGTGCCGCCGCCCGCCGGGACATCGTAATGAATCACCGTCGTCGGATTGAACGGGTTGGGGACGTTCTGCGACAGACCGAATGCGGTCGGCATCCCCTGCGCGTTCTCGTCGTGTACGGCGCCGGCGCTGAGTGCGAACGGTTCCAGCACCGTGCCTGTGACGGCGTCGGCGCCGCAGGCGAGCTCTTCCTCGATGTCGTATATGACGCCGGCGTCGGCGTCGAACGCCCGGAACCTCACCTCCTCCCC
>CBDVDJ010000156.1:0-6674 GCA_965372695.1 uncultured bacterium | reverse complement strand
GTGCCCAATACGGCCTTCACCGAAGCGCTCGCGTTTGTGTTTCAGGCACGCGACCTCGAGCTCCTCGGTCTGGCGGCCGAAGACGACAAAGCCGAAGCGCTCAGGACACTCGACGACTACTGGGGGGCGAGCGAAATCGCCGCCGTCGCCCTGGTGGACATGAAGGTATGGCACTGGATGTACGACCATCCGGAAACCACGCCGTCCCAACTCAAGGATGCGACGATCGAGATCGCAAAAGCGGTATGGAACCAGTACTACGCCCCCGTCATGGGACAGCGCGACGTCGTGCTCCTCGGGGTGTACTCGCACATGATCCACTCGTTTCTCTACCTGCCGGACTATCCGATCGGCCACCTGATCGCCTTCCAGGTGGAGGAACAAATTCGCAAGGCGGGCAAGGTCGGGCCGGAATTCGAGAGGATCGTGGCGTCGGGCAATATCGCGCCGGATTTGTGGATGATCAACGCGGCCGGCACGCCGGTGGGCGCCGATGCGCTCCTGGAAGCGACAGAGCGCGCACTGGCCAACATGTAACAACCACCTGGAGGGAACACACACATGAGACTGAACGGAAAACACGTTACCCTGTTGCTCGGAGGAATCGCGGTTTGTCTCTCGTCGCTGGCGGGGATCTCCGCCGCGCGGGCCGGCACCGGCTCGGGAGATCCGAGGCGGGACGAGTGCACGGTGATCACGGTGGGGACGGCGGCGTCGGCCGACGGGTCGGTGATGACGTCGCACACGTGCGACAGCCACCGCACGAGGTCGTGGTTCGATATCGTGCCGCCGATGAAGTTCAAGGAGGGCGCCACCGTGACGATGGTCAAGCGCGTCCAGGCCGATTCGCTGGCGATGCCGGGCTACGGACACGTCCCGACCGGCGACATCCCCCAGGCGGAGCGGACGCACGGATTCATCAATACCGCGTACCCGTGCATGAACGACGCGCAACTCGCCATCGGCGAGTCGACGTTCGGCGGCCGTTCGACGCTCAAGTCGGACGACGGTCTCATCGACTGCCAGCAGCTGGTGCGCGTGATGCTGGAGCGCTGCGAGACGGCGCGCGACGCCATCCGGCTCGCCGGCGAGCTGCTGGGGCAGTACGGCTGGAACGACGAGGGCGAGTTGCTCTCGGTCTGCGACACGAAGGAGGCGTGGCACCTCGAGATCGTGGGGCCGGGACAGGGGAACACGGGAGCGGTGTGGGTGGCGCAGCGGGTGCCGGACGGGCACGTGACGGTCACCGCCAACGGCTCGCGAATCCGCCACATCGACCTCGACGACTCGGATTATTTCATGGCGTCGGAAAACATCTATCAGGTGGCGCAGGACAGCGGTTGGTGGCATCCGGAGCAGGGACCTTTTCAGTTCAACTACGCCTACGATCCGGGCAGCCGTACCTCGGCCGCGGCCAAGCGGCGCGAATGGCGCGTGCTCTCGCTGGTGGCGCCGTCGCTCGGACTTCATCCCAATTCGGAGAACTTCCCGTTCTCGGTCAAGCCGGACACGCTGGTGACGCTGGGCAAGATGGTGGAGTTGTTTCAGGACTACTACGAGGGCACTGATTTCAACTTCGTCAAGAACCTCACCTGGGTCAACGAAGAGGGCGTGACGGAAATCTCTCCGCTGGCCAACCCGTTCATGCCCTACGACATGAACAAGATGCTGAGGATCAATGGCGGGTGGAGCTGGCGCGGCGAGCGGACGATCGCGCGCTGGTACACGATGTACGCGACGATTACCCAGTCGCGCGACTGGCTGCCGGCGCCGGTCGGCGGCGTGGTGTGGATGGCGATGGATAACGTCGCGTCGTCGATCTACGTCCCCATTTACTGCGGCGTGACGGACGTCTCGAAGTACTACAAGACGCCGGGACGGATCGACGGTTACACCACCGACTCGGCGTGGTGGGCGTTCAACCGCCTGGGCACGCTGACGGCGCAGCGCTGGGGCGACATGCGTTACGACGTGACGGCCGTCTGGGCGCCGATGCAGCTCGAGTTGTTCGCCAACCAGGCGGCTGTCGACGCCGAAGCGGTGAAGTTGCTCGGGAAGAGCGAGAAGAAGGGACGCCGCTACCTGACGGAATACGGTATCGAGTGGGGCGACCGGGTGGTGGAGAGGGCGTGGAAGCTGGGCGACGAGCTCTGGACGCGTTACGACGAGCAGTTCTGACTGGTCAGGATCCGGTCAGGGCAGCAGGACCCGCCAGTCGGGCAGGGAGTCGGCGCCCATCGTGCGGGCGTCGGCGAGTATGATGGCCTCGAGTTCGTCGATCAGGGCCGCGTCCGGCGGGGTAACCTCCGGCGTTTCGAGGGCGTCGCGGACGGCCTCGTGGGCGCGGGTTGTCGCGTCCGGCATGCCGGCGCTCTCCCACGCGCCCTGTGAACCCCTGTCGATCGCGGGGCCCGGCATCCAGGCCTCTTCGCGAAAGTATTTCCGGGTGTGGCCGGCGGTGAGAAACGACTTGTCCAGCGCGTGCCCGGCGAGCACCTCGAGGGCTTCCGTTTCGCCGCGAAAGGTAACGCCGCGCAGAAGCCTCTTCGCCATCGCGCAGACCTCGCCGTCGAGGAGCAATTTTTCCAGGCTCTGCGTGCCCACAAAGTTCAACATCCCCGGCCCCGATACGACGTTCACGCCGGCGAGCGCCGCCATCGCGACGCCGAAAGCCGTCTCGGCGCCCGCCTGGAAGTCGGGCAGTTTCGCGTCGCTCAGTCCCATGTAGGCGTGCGTCGGGAGGCCGAGCCGCTTGCCCACCTGGGCGTACGACGCGTCGATCATCATCGTTTCCACCGATCCCATCGGCGTCGTGGCTTTGCGCATGTCGAAGCACGACGGCGCGCCGCCGTAGACAAACGGAGACCCCGGTCCGGCGAGCTGGTGGATGACGAGCCCGCTGAGGCTTTCCGCCGCGTGCTGGACGATCGCCCCCGCGAGCGTGACCGGGGCCGAAGCGCCGGTCAACGGCATGGAAACCGTTTCGGCGGGCACGCCGGTGCGCGCGCAGGAAACCAGCGCGTCGCAGGTCAGCTCGCTCCATGTCAGCGGGGAGGTGGGACAGCAGTCGAAGACGGCGAGCGGGCGGGCGCGGAGCGCTTCAGAGCCCCCGCGCACGGCGCACAACATCTCGTGCATCGTTCGATACCCTTTGCGGGTGAATGTGCCCGTGATCACCGGCTTTTCGCCGTAGACCAGCGCGATCAGCAGGCGGAAACGGTCGGCGAGGTCCTCCGGCACGTCGGAGGGTATCAACCCGGTGCTTTGACAGTCGTAGGACCCGATCCCCTCGGTCAGAACGGCGAATTCGACGACGTCGCGAGTGGTGGCGGCGCGGATTTTCCCGGCGGCATGGTCGTAGAGTGTCAGCGCCGCCGAGCCCGGGTCGAAGTGGGTGGCGTCTCCACCGATGGTGAGCCCGTCGTCACCGGACCGGCCGTACAGGCGGAACTCGCCCGGGACGGTGTCGAGACAACGCCGGCACAGCTCCTCTGGTATGAAAGCCCGGTCGCCGGCGTCGGAAATTCGCGCGCCTGCCCCCGACAATAGTTCCACCGCTTCCGGCAGTTCCACTTCCACACCGATCTGTTCGAGTATCCGGAAGGCTTCGGCAATGATCGCGTCGATCCGCTCGACGGACAAGATCTGCATGGTGGGACGCAATTGCATTGCCTCTCTTTGCGATCAGTCGGTGAGTTTGTACAGACAGTCGATCATCCCGCAGCTGTTGCACGAGTGTTCGTGCCGGGATTCCACCGGAGTCTCGGCGACCGTGACGGCGAAGGTGACCGACTTGCGCGGCGACATCATGGAGCCTTCCGTGAGGCTGACGCCGATTTCCTCGCCCTCGAGCGTGGGCAGGATCCACTGCTGTTCCTTGACGTCCCAGCAGGCGTAGCCGGGGCTGAAACGGTGGCTGCAGTAGAGGCCCTTTCCCAGGTAGTCGTTCGCTATCGCCGCGTTGGCCGCTTCGGCGGCCGCTTCGGCCGCCGCCGATCCGAACATGTCGAGCACGAGCGCCCGGCCGAGCCGGCCGTTCCGTTTTTCTTCTTCGATAGCCTGCTCGACTCCGGGGCCGATCGTCACCAGGCAGAGCACGACGTCATCTTCGTGGTACAGATATGGCGAGTGGGCCAGACTGTGTCGCTTGAGGTGCCGGTAAGCACACCTGGCTTCGACCAGGTCGGATTGTTTCGCGACGATCTCATCGAGAATCGTCTGGACGCGATCGGGGATCTCCTCACGGCCGTAGCCCAGAAGCCGGGCGACTTCTGCCGGATCTATCGCTATTTCGAGATCGTACAAGCGTGTTATTGAGTCCATCATTCCTCCACTGTGATGTGGTGTTTCTGTTATCGATCGTCGGCGTCGAGTGCGGCGCGCGCGGCGCGTATAAACTCAGGCGTTGTTCCGCAGCACCCGCCTACCGCCTCGATACCCGCCGCCGCTATACGGGCGGTGTCCGCGGCAAACGCCTCGGGGAGCTGCGTGTAAACCGGTCTGCCGTCTACCAGGGCGGGGTCACCCGCGTTGGGTTGCATGAGCACCGGCAACCGGGTCCAGGACCTCAAGTCGACGGCCAGTTCGACCATCACGGGGCTCGTGATCGAACAGTTGACGGCGATGAAATCGGCGCCCGCCGCCTCGAGTTTGCCGACCGCGTCCCGGGCGGCGTCACCCATTACCGTGAAAAAACCGCGCGGCGTCTTGTTGAAGGTCAGGCCGATGCCCACGGGCGCGGTTACCGCGCGGCGTGCCGCGCCCAGTGCGGCCAGCGCTTCGCGGACGTCAAAAAAAGTTTCGCCGAGTACCAGGTCGACGGACTCTTCGACGCTCCCGAGTTGACCGTCGAACTCGGATTCAATTTCTTCCTGCGTCGCGGTGCCCACCGGCGGGAACATCATGCCGGTGGGGCCGACGGAGAGCGCGACGAATCGCCGGAAACCGCCGGCGCAATCACGAGCCGCGTCGCGCGCAAGCGTGATCGCCGAGTTGTTGATGAGGCCGGTGTCGGCGAATCCGTAGCCGTCGAGCCGCGAAGGCGTGGCGCCGAACGTGTTGGCGGTGACGACTTCGGCTCCGGCGTCGAAATACGCGGCGTGGATTTCACGCACGTCCCCGGGCCGCGAAAGGTTCCATCCCTCGGGCGCCGTCCCGGGTTCCAGTCCCCGGGCGATCAGCATCGAACCCATCCCTCCGTCGAACAAGAGACGGCCCTGCCGGATCCGCTGGAGAAATTCGCCGTCGGTATTCATTTTAATCGTCCATGAGACGGGTCGCCACCCGGACGGCGTCGACGGCGTCGGACGCGTAAGCGTCGGCGCCGATCTGCGAGGCCCACACGGGACTCGTCGGGGCTCCGCCGACGAGCACGCGCACACCGTCGCGCAGGCCCGATTCGTCGAGCATTTCCACGACGCGTTTCTGGCCCGTCATGGTGGTGGTGAGAAGCGCCGACATGCACACGAGACGCGCGCCGTCCTCGCCGGCGGCGTCTATGAAACTCTGGTAGGGGACGTCGGCGCCCAGGTCGATTACATTGAACCCGCTGGCCGAGAGCATCGTCGAGACGAGTGATTTGCCGATGTCGTGGATGTCACCCTTGACGGTGCCGATCACAACCGTTCGCTGGTCGACGCCGTGTGCTCCCAACGATGCCAGCGCCGGTTGGAGTACTTCCATCGCCGCTTTCATTACTTCCGCGCTGAACGCGAGTTCCGGCAGGAAATATTCACCCTGTTCCCAAAGTTCACCCGCCGAGCGGATGCCGGCTGAAAATCCCTTTTCAATTGCCTCCATGACGTCGTATTCGCCGGCGGCCGTTCGTCTGGCCAGTTCGACGGCGCTGTCGCGATCGCCTTTCAAGACGGCCCGGGAGCATTCTTCGAGAAACGTGTTCATCTCTTGTCCTGTCGTGTCTCGGTGGTTCATCGAACTGTCGGCGGTGCTCCGTCCAAGTGTATTCGACGCTGGATGCGCGTGTCAAGCTGCCTTGAAAAAAGGGGTTAACCGATCGGGTGTATTGACGGGCGAAGTCCGGCGGGCTACTATCCTGTCGTGGATAATCACGACGATCCGTTCGATGCCGCGTACCGGCACTCGGACCGCTACTTCGGTGACGGTCCCGAGAAGCTTCTCGTCGCGTTCAGGGGAATCCTCGACCCCGGGCGCCCGGTGCTCGATGTGGGGGCCGGTCAGGGAAGAAACGCGGTGTACCTGGCGGAGTCGGGTTTCGAAGTGGATGCGGTCGACCCGTCGGCCGAAGCCGTCCACGCGACGGAGGAGGCCGCCCGTCGCAACGCGCTGGCGATACGGGTGTCGAAAACCGGCTTCGAAGAATTCGAACCGGCCACCGGCCGAACGGCTTATGGAGCGATCTGTCTCTTCGGACTGATCCCGCTGCTCACCTGGCCGGAGATAGGGTCGCTGGTCGATAAAGTGACGGGGTGGAGCGGTGTGGGCACCGTCGTTTTCGTCACCGCCTTCACCGACGCCGATCCCTCGTACGGGCAATGTTCGGCGGCCTGGCGCCGCATCGGCAGGAATTCGTTTCAGGACCCCTCGGGAATCGTCCGCACATTCCTCACCGCCGGCGAAGCGGTCGAGTTGTTTCCCGGGTACGAGACCGTCCATCACCGCGAGGGACCGGGACCGGCGCACCGCCACGGGGACGG
>CBDVDJ010000155.1:0-6675 GCA_965372695.1 uncultured bacterium | reverse complement strand
CTCCACCTCGCCGGTCGGGAGTTTGTGCGAGAGGATCACCTGCGAGACGGGAATCTCGGTGCCGTCGGCGCGCCTCAGCGTCGTTTCGTGCGAAAAAGAGCCTTCCGAAACGGTCCTGGGCAGTCCGACTTCGTAGATGAATTTTGCCGCCTCCGGGGGATGAAACGAACGGATATGGAGGCGCGTTACGTCGGTGTCATCCGGCAGGCCGGACAGCCTGCGGCCCGCCCGGTTGAGGTAGAGAATCGCCCCGTCCGGTGTCGACTTCGACACCATGTCGGTCGTTGACTCCATGATATCGATCAGTCGCCGGCGGTCGCGTTCGAGGTCGCCGGTGGCGGCCGATTGGCGGCTGTCTTCGGCCTCGGCGAGCCTCAACTCCAGTTCCGACACTTTCTTGTGCAGAACCTCGAGTTCTTCGGCGAGCCGTCGGGTATGTTCTGCGCCTTCTTCCATGCGTTCCAACCGGTTTGATCGTGCAATGATTGGTGGTTACTCGGTCAGGGCACCCCTCAAATCGGGATTGTACAGGTGCCGCCCACCGATGTCAAACCGCCGCTGATCCGCCGTATCTTCTTCGGAAGACAAAGCACTTCTTGACAACGAGGTAAGTGTTAACTTATTATTAAACTTACGGAGACTGCCCAACTCACACAATCGACCTCGATCCGTAAGTTGTTCTGTAATTATTTCTACATCATTGATTTCTACACCTCAGCGATTCAGACCCGTTTTCGAAGACCAGGGGGTGCTCATATGGCACGATCCGGCACAGGACGTCCGCAAAAACCGGGCGTCGGGTTCGTCGGCTGCTGTCTGCCCCGCCAGTGCGGCATTGCGACATTTACCTATGATCTGGCGGAGGCGATCGCCGGCCAGTCTGATGGCGATCAAAGCCACGTTATCGCCGCGATGCACGACCTGCACGGCGGGTACGACTATCCCGACCGCGTCGGTTTCCAGATCAACGTCGATGATCCGGGCGACTACACGCTCGCCGCCGAGTATTTGAACGAACATTGTTCGGTAGTCAATCTGCAACATGAATTTGGAATCTTCGGTTTGCCGTGGGGCGAAAACGTTCTGCACCTCGTCCGCCGGCTGCGGCGACCGCTGGTGGTGACGTGTCACACTGTTCCCATCGACCCGGAGCCCGGGCAGCGCGAGGTCCTGACCGAGATCGTCTCGCATGCCGACCGGCTCATTGTGATGAATCCACGGGCGATCGATTTCCTCCAGGCGCACTACGGCGCCCGCTATGACCAGATTGCCTGTGTCCGGCATGGAATACACGACATGCCGTTTCGCAATCCGCCGATCGAGAAGAAGAAGCTCGGATTGCGCGGGCCGGTGCTGCTCACGTTCGGTCTGTTGAGCCGGCCCAAGGGGCTCGAGTTCATGGTCGACGCCATGGCGGAAGTGGTGCGTGAGCGGCCCGACGCCACTTACGTGATCATGGGTGCGACACATCCGCACATAGTCAAGCAGGAGGGGGAGGCCTACCGCCGCAGTCTCATGGCCAGAGTCCGGCAGCACGGGCTCGAAGACAACGTCGAGTTTATCGACGGTTTTGCCGACCTTTCGGAGCTGATCGGCTATCTGTACGAAACCGACATTTTTATCGCGCCGTACCTGTCCCTCGGGCAGATGACGAGCGGCGCGCTGTCTTATGCGGCGGGTGCGGGCAAAGCCGTGGTGGCGACGCCGTTTCTGCACGCCAGAGAGCTCCTCGCCGACGGGCGCGGGCGGCTGGTGCCGGCGCGTTCGGTACGCGCGCTGTCGAGGAACGTGATCGATCTGCTGGCGGACAAACCCGCGACCGACCAGATGCGCCGGCGCCTCTACCAGCACACACGCGGCATGGTTTGGCCGGCGGTGGCCCGGGAATACATGAGAGTGTTCGAATCGGTGGTAAGAAGGCCCCCGAGGGCCGTTCCGCTGGTGAGCCCGATGGCGGCGTCAAAGCAACGGCCCACCGTTGCCGGCGGGCCGCCGAAATAGAGTCTGCGAGGCGGTTGTCAGATCCGGTCGCCCTTGTCTTGCTGGCGGCGGCGTTGTCCGGGCCCTTCTCCCGGCCGTCTTTCCTGTTGCCACCTTCTGCCGCCCCCCCTGCCGGACCTCGTCTCGAGGATCGACTCGAAGAACCGCTGCTGTTGTTCCGGCGACAGGTGCTCCTTGGATTCGATCAGCCTGTCCACCGCCATCCGTCCGATTTCCGTTCGCACGACGGAGATCTCTTCGAGGAGGGAATCGACTTCGGCGCGCGGTACTTCGTCACGGCGCATGAGCTCGAACACCGTCTCCTCCAGGGCGAACATTTCCAGCCTCAACTCTTCTGTGTCTGATCTGAAACCCTCGAGCAGGGCGAAGAGCTGCCTGCGTTCCTCGCCCGACGGACGGAAGGGATGAGCGGGGACGCGCGGAAGTTCGTGACCCCGTTCGAATCTGGAGACCCTGGGGGCCCGGGGAGCCCGCGAACGGCCCTCGTCGTCTGCCCGCCAGCGCATGAAGAGAAAGCTCCCGATGGTGGCCAGATTGAGCACGATGAGGAACACGAGGACGCCGATCAGTATCTTTATTTTCATGACTCGTCCCCGTTGTCCCCGGCGAGGAGGGCTTCCCATTCGCCGTCGATGTCGGACGGCGAAAAAGCTTCGTAGTACCCGTCCACGAGTGCGCGGGTCTCTTCGCCGGCGGTCGCCCGCGACGAGAGTCCGCCGCCGATCAGTACCCCGGCCACCGCGGCGACGATCACCGCGGTGCCCATCATCGAGCCGGCCAGGCGGCCGAATGCCGGACGTGCTGCCTTGCCGCCGTTTCGAGACGCCTCGGTGGCGGCGCGGATACGGGCCGGGAGGAAGGGGTCGGGGTCCAGTCGAGGGAGGGCTTCCGGCCCGGCCCCTTCCATCAGCTTCGTCATTCCTTCGAAGTACCGCCGGCAGTCGTCGCAGTCGCCGAGGTGGCGCTGGATTTCGAGACG
Source organism: uncultured bacterium (assembly GCA_965372695.1). Lineage (GTDB taxonomy): Bacteria > Krumholzibacteriota > Krumholzibacteriia > WVZY01 > JAKEHA01 > CBDUWU01. The sequence continues at coordinate 3,695 of CBDVDJ010000155.1, read as the reverse complement.
CGCCTGTTCGTCGAGGCGGTCATCGCTCCAGTTCTGGAATCGGTTTATGACGTGGCGGTCCTTCATGGTTCTTCCTCTGTTATCGTGTCAGATGCTCGATCCGAATCGCGGGTGCCGGTCCTTGACCTGGGCTTTCTGCTCCTCGGTGAGGACGTTTTTCGCTTCGATCCAGTTCTCGAGCTTCAGTTCCTTGATGTCGACCTTGATTTTTGACATCGACTCGATGTTCTTCTTCATCGCCGACAGGTTGTCGTTGCCCGACTCCATCTCCTTCTTCATTTCCAGACGGGCCTTTTCCAGGCTGGAGTTGAGGTCGATCAGCTTCGACTTCGCATTATAAGACAGTTCTTCCAGCTGGGCGACCTGTTCGTCGGAGAGTTCGAGCCCGGACGCACTCCTCAGCATCTGTTCGGCGGGTATCCGGTCGCTCATGCCGAATCCGCCGTGGCCGCGGCCGCCTCTCGATCCGTACGGGGCGTGCATGCGGGACGCCTTTCCGTAGCCGTGATGCGACTTCGGCGCGCGCATCCCGCGTCCGCCGCGGCGGCCCTGCGGCATCGGGCACTGGTAGCCGCAATCCGGACATGTGAATCCAGGCGTGGTGGGGGGGGCGGGCTCGGCGGGAGTCTCGACCTGGGCCGTCGACTGGGCGCTTGCCTCCGTTACCGCGTCGCCAGTGGCGAATCCAGCGGTCAACAGGGCCGCCAGCGCGATGGTCAAAATTGTCTTTGTCTTCATGATAGTACCTCCGGGTTGATGATTAATGGTTGCTTCTGTTTCTTTTGACAACCCGCATGGCGGTTTCTTGCACCCTTTCTCAGACACGGTCGATCCACGGCTCCAGGAGTTTGATCAGTTTCTTGCGGCCGCGGTGGATTCGGGCCTCCACCGCGCTCAGGCTCAGCCCGGCCGCTTCGGCGACTTCCTTGTAACTCATTTCCTCATAATGGTATAAAACGATCGGAATGCGGTACTTGGGGGGCAGCGACGTGATGGCCCGCCAGACGACGCCGGCCCGCTCGGCCACTTCGAGGCGCCGGTCGGCGGGAGGTTCGGGCGCCGCCGAGATTGCGGGGTCGGCGTCGGCGTCGCTGAGGGCCTCGCGAACGGTTTTGTCGAGCAGGTCTACCCAGCTGCGCCGGCGCTCCTTCTTGAGGTAGTTGTAGATGTGGTTGACCGCGATCCGGTAGATCCACGTATAGATGTTCGAACGCGCTTCGAACGTGTCGAGTTTTTCGTAAACCTTGATGAAAATATCCTGGGTGAGGTCGCGGGCGGCGTCTTCGTTGCCGGTCATACGCCAGGCGAGGTTGAGGATTTTGTCTCCATAATCCTCGTAGGCGCGTTCGAACGTGGTCGCGTCGGTGTTTTCCGGCAACTCGTATCCTCGTTTGGCGTTTTCGCGAACCCCGTCAGACTGTGAATGGTCCATCCTGTCTTGTTGGACAACCGGCCCGCCGATTTCTTGCCGGATTATATGTCAATATCGACAAGAAAACCGAAAGAACTGATGTTCTTGCTGAGGTTGGTCTCGAACGCCATGGCGAGGTCGAGGCGGACGTAGGTGCGGCCCCAGCCGTAGCCCAGGCCGCCGCCGAACGTCTGGCCGTAGTCGAACGCGTACTGGCTGTCCGCGTAGCCGAACCGGATGCTTAATATGTTAACAAGCGACATCTCGACGCCGACGCTGCTGCCCGGCTTGCGGTCGGTGTCACGGTAGTCGACCACCTCGCCGTTGATCCCGATCGCCAGGATGGGGTCGAAGTAACCGAGGGGTTCGCCCGACTCCTGGACTCCGGACGCTTCGACTCGAATTCCCAGCCCGGCGCGGAATTGTTCGATGGACTGGATCATGGCCGGCCCCGCGTCGCTCCCGCCCAGGCTGAGCCCGCTCACACCGGCGGTCGTGATCACGTTGAGTCCGTCCTGCCGGTGATACGTGTAGCGTCCCAGCACGCCCACGTCCCACGCCCACGTTTCGATTTCGACGTTGGAAATCTGGCCGGCTTCCAGGTACTTCACCGTAAAACCGGCGGCGAAATCGAAATTGCCCGGCGAATACCCGCCGGCGACCGTCGACGCCAGGTACCAGTCGGTGAAGCCATCGAGCGGGGGAAACGTGCCGATCCCGGTCAGTTCGTCGTCGTTGGCGCCCTCGAAGTCCATCGTCGTATAGCGCAGACCCGCCCCCACGTTCCAGGCGGCGTTGTCTCCGGAGGGAATGCGGTATGCCGCCGACAGCCCGATGTCGCTGATGTCGAAGCCGGACGTCCAGTTGTTCGTTCCGCCCGTAATGCCGATGCCGGGGCTGTAGGCGAGAACGGCGGGGTTGTACCAGACGTTGGCCGGATCGAAGGCGTCGCCCGTGCCCGTCATGCCCATTCCGAGCGAGCGGACGCCGCGGGGAAACGCCATCGCGTCGATGCGAAGCGTGTTGATTTTCTCGAACGGCTCCGTCGCAAAACCCGTCTGGGGAACGAGGACGGCGAGCGCGACGGTGGCGGCAGCGGTACGGAGAGCGCGGTGGTTCACGGCGAGATCCCCCTGGCGGACGGGGCGGCGATCACGGAGTAACACAATTGGGTATAGTCTAGCGTCGCACGCGGACGGTGTCAAACGGAGCTGCAGCGGCCCCGCCGTTCCGGATCCGTCCTTTCGGACCCGTCCTTTCGGACGGGCCGGTCCGGATCCTGGCCTCGAGGAAGTGAGCGACGGCCCGGATACGCCGGCCCGATAGGAACGGCCCGGATACGCCGGCCCGGATGGAACGGCCCGGATACGCCGGCCCGGATGAAACGGCCCGGATACGCCGGCCCGGATGGGCCGGCCCGAAGAAGTGAGCGACGGTCCGGCGCCGGTGTAGTACACTCCCGGGAATCGTAGCAATCCGGATGACTCCAGTCCCAAACCCAGGAGGTCGAGATGGTTTCACTGACGGCCCTGTGGCTGCCCATCCTGCTGTCAGGGGTGATTGTCTTCATCGCCAGTTCGATTCTGCACATGGTGCTGCCCTTCCACAAGAAGGACTACAAGAAGGTGCCGGGCGAGGACAAGATTCTCGAGGTGATGCGCGAGATCAAGGTGCCGCCGGGTAATTACGTATTCCCGTGCCCGGACAACGCCAAACACATGAACACGCCGGAGATGCTCGAAAAATACAACAAAGGGCCGGTGGCGTTTCTGACCGTGATGCCGAACGCTGTGCCCAACATGCCCAAGCACCTGGCGCAGTGGTTCATCTACAGCCTGTTCATCGGAGTGCTGGTGGCCTACATGGCCAGCCGGACCGTCGTGGCGGGCGCCGAGTACCTGACCATATTCCGGGTGGCCGGCACCACTGCTTTTATCGCCTACTCGGTCGCCCATATTTCCAACTTCATCTGGAGGGGCGATTCGTGTTCACTCACCCTCAAGCAGGTCGTCGACGGGTTGGTCTACGGACTCCTCGTCGCCGGTGTGTTTGCGTGGTTGTGGCCCGAGATGTAGGATTGGCGAGAGTCGATCGAAAAGGCGCGGGGCTTATCGGCCCCGCGCCTTTTTGTTTGTTGCGCGTCGGTGCGGCTGGCGGGTCAGGCTGCCCGGTCTGCAGGTCCCGGCTCAGTCCTACCCGGGATTTTATATCCATCTCCACCCAACAATAAGGCCCGGCTGGCGAGTCTCCAACTGACTCAACAACCAGGCTTTTTTACCCAAAG
>CBDVDJ010000154.1:0-6738 GCA_965372695.1 uncultured bacterium | reverse complement strand
CGCCGGAAACCGGCTTCTCTATCCTGCCCAGCGCCGACATCCTGGTGATGGTCAGCTCGACGATAGGCGCTTCGCTCGACGATTTCCGCGCCGCGCTCGAGGCCAACGGCCACGAGGCGGACTACTGGAACCTGTCGTCTGGCGGGTCGGAGATACTCGACTATCTCCACTTGTACGACAAGGTGTTCCTCGACGAGCGCGGCAGCATCACCTCGACCGAGCAGGGCGTGTACTCCACGTTCCTCGCCTCGGGTACGCCGAGCGATAAGAAGGGCTGGTTCATCCTCGGACGCGACCTGTCGTTCTACTCGTCCACCCGGCCGTGGATCGGCCAGTGGATGCGAGCCGACTACGTCCAGGACAACCCGTCCTGGTACGAGCTCACCGGAGAACCGGGCGAACCGATCGGGGCCGAGGAGACCTTTGTGATCTCCGGATCCTACCCCGACGAGGTTCAGCGTTCCACCGCCTGGCCCGGCGGCGAGATCGTATACCGCTACACGGGCCCCGGCTCGGCTGCGCTCACGCGCGATGAGCTCGCGGGCGCTTATGAGAAGGACGAGAAGGACTGGGACGGCGTCATGCCGCACGCGCCGAAGAGTCTCGACGCAGCGGCCGGCATCAAGTACAGCGCCGACTCCTACCGGTCCGTCTACCTCACCTTCAACTTCGATTACATCCAGGAACTCGACCGGCGGGCAGGTATCGTCGACCGGGTGATCGGATGGATGGACGCGCCGGAGATCGTCCACGCGCCTCTCGGCGACACCGAGGACACGCTCTCCGTGTACACGGTGCTCGCCCAGGTGTTCAGCTCAGATCTCGACGCGTCGCGCATCAAGCTCACCTACGACGCGGGCGGCGGAGACGTCACCATCGTCATGGCCGCTACGGGCAATCCGGACGAGTACTCGGCGGACATCCCGCCGCAGTCGTTCGGAACCACGGTGAGCTACTATCTCAGCGCGGCCAACACCGACGGCAACACCACGTTCCATCCGGATGGAGCGCCGACCGACCGCCATACCTTCGAGGTAACGGCCGACGGCACGCCTCCGGAGATCGTGCATGCGCCGATGGCGTTTTCCGCCGATCTCACCGGTCCGTACGTCATTACAGCGACGATTACGGATAACGTCGGTGTCGACCCGAGCGGTGTCTCCCTCACCTACCAGAAGAATGGAGGCGGAGCCACGACGGTCGCGATGACCAACGTCGGCGGCGACGTCTATGAGGGTGCCATCCCCGGACCGTCGCTCATCGGCGATGTTTATGATTACTACCTCCTGGCCCGCGACGTCGCGGCCGTTCCCAATCTGGCCCGCGATCCGCACACGGGAACCCACTCATTTGAAATCGTCGATTTCTTCGCGTGGGATTTCGAGGCGAACGACGGTGGCCTCACCGCCGCCGGGCAGGACTGGGAATGGGGTGCTCCGACCGCCGGACCCGACAGCGCCCATTCGGGTGACAACGTCTGGGCGACCAAGCTCGGCAGCGACTACTCGTCGCCATCCAACTCCACGTTGGACACGCCGGTCCTGATCGTTCCGGGCAGCGAAGCCTACTCAGAGCTGTCGTTCTGGCAGTGGTACTACGCCGAGAACAACTACGACGGCGGCAACGTGAAGATCTCGAACGACGGAGGCGCCACGTGGACGCTGCTCACGCCGGACATCGGCTACAGCGGCAACTCCAGCGCCCTCGGCGAACCGGTCTTCACGGGCACCGGCGGCCAGTTCTGGCACAAGGTCACTTTCGACCTGACGCCGTACCAGGGCCAGCCGGTGATGATCCGCTGGCACTTCGGCAGCGATTCGAGCGTCGACTATGCCGGTTGGTACATCGACGACGTTCTCATCCGGAGCGTCGGCGACTCCGAAGCCCCCGTGTTCACCTCGGTGGACATCCCGTCCAGCACGTTTGACACCGACGGTCCGTACACAGCGACGGCCACGGTGGTCGACGCGCTCTCCGGCGTTGCCGGTGTGACGATGCAGTACAGCGTCGACGATGGGTCGTCGTGGACCGCCGTGGCGATGACGCCGGCCGGCGGCGACGATTACAGCGCCGACATCCCGGGCCAGAGTTCCGGCACGCGGATCAAACTGTACTTCGAGGCCAGCGATAACGCGGCCAACGGATCGGTCGAACCGGCCGGTGCGCCCGCTGCCACGTATGGCTTCGGCATCATGCCTTCCGGCGACTACCTCGTGTTGCTGGGCGGCGGTTCACACACACCGGCGACGGTGTTCCAGCAGGCGTTCGACGCCATCGGTGAAACGGCCGACATCTGGGATTGGGACGACCTCGGCATGCCGACGGTCGAGATCCTGGAATCCTACCAGTCCGTGATCATCGACGAGAGCTGGTACCTGGACGCGACCCAGCAGACAACGCTGTCGGCTTGGCTCGATCAAGATGACGGGTCCGCGCAGAAGGTGTTCATGATGGGCCGCGACCTGTCGTACGGCTCTACGGCGAGGGCGTTCATGGAGCAGTACACCGGCTCGGCTTACGTCAAGGACAGCCCGTCCTGGTACCAGCTGACCAGCACGCCGGGGGATCCGATCGGTAACGACGAGACCTTCGTCATCTCCGGTTCGTACCCCGACGAGGTCCAGCTGTCTACCACGTATACGGGTGGCAGCGTCGTTTACAAGTACACCGGTACCGGCACGTCGCTGGCCAGTTTCGAGACCGCTCAGGAAGCCCAGGAGTTCTTCGAGAAGTCCGGCAAGGAGTGGAGTCCGAAGATGTGGCCGTTCGCGCCGAGTGGACCCGATTCGGCGGCAGCGGTTCGCTACGTCGGTCCTTTCCACGCGTCGGTATACTTCTGCTTCAACTTCAACTACATCCAGGAAGGCACCCGCCAGGCTGCGATCCTCGACCGGGCCCTCACGTGGCTCGCCGGCGCGGCCTCAACCGACCTGGCTGTCAACAAGGCTGCAACGAACGGCATGGCGCTACCCGACCGTCTCGCCATGGGTCAGAACTATCCCAACCCGTTCAACCCGACGACGACCGTCAAGGTCGGAGTCCCGAACGGGATACAGGAGAACGTGACCCTCAAGGTGTACAACGTGCGGGGCCAGCTCGTGAAAACCATGTTTGAGGGCCGCAAGGCTCCAGGCTGGTACACGTTCGTCTGGGATGGCCGTAACAACAGAGGAGAGATGGTATCGACCGGGATCTACTTTGCACGCTTCGACGACACGAAGACGGTGCTGACCCGGAAGATGGTTCTTCTCAAGTAGAGGCACATTAGTGTCGTAGTTTCGCCGTGGAACGGGTGCCATCGGGCACCCGTTCCGCACCCTTCCCCCGGCCGTCCCCTGAGCGGTCGGGAACATGGCACCCCGGTTGTCGTTCCGTCCGGATCGGCAATCGGGGTGTCTCTTTTCCGGTGGTATCGTCCGCGAAGTTTATACCTGTGTCCGAAGCGGGGATCCGAGTGGGCCGGCTTGAACGTCGATTACGGTTCAGCTGGAATAGCCCATCCGTTCGAGTTCGTCGCCGAGCATTCGTGTTACCAGGTCTGCGTCGGCCGGCGTGAGACGATCTTTCCATTTGCCGATCGACCCGGTGGTGACGGGCTCGCCCACCTTCGCGTGGTGGCCGTGGGCAGTGGCATCGCCCATCCTGGCATAGGCGCGGTCGTGCGCCATCATCTCTTCCTGGAAATCGAGCCCCAGGAATGCGCAGACGGCTTCGACAGAGGCGCGCGGGTCCGAAACGAGGTCTTCGTAGCGCAGTTCCATAAAACGCGGCGCGGCGATCGTCCGGCCGAATTCGCGCGCCGTTCGAACGCGCAGGAGCCACTGCCGGCACGCCGCCTCGACGCTTCCCTCGTAGAGCCCCGCCTTGACCGACGAACTCACCGCGTCTCTCCCGTCGCGGAGCATGTGGATATAACGAGCGCCCGGAAACACGCGGTCGATCAGGAAGACGCGCTCCGTCGTGAGTGGCGTTTTGTCACCCCACACATCGGCGCCGGGGAATTTCTCGCCGGCGTAGAGCCGGTACACCGAATCGATGATCCGCGCGAGCGAGCGCTGTCCGGGTTCCAGCTCGCGGAGCGGGCCGGCCAGCGGCGAAAGGTCCGTACCCCACGTCTCGAAATCGTGCTGGTGCCCGAACGCGTCCAGGACGAATCGCACGAGAGCGTCCCACTTGCGGTAGCACACCCGGTCCCACTCGAGAGCGAGTCCGCCGAGTACGTAAGACTCCGGCGGAATCGAAACCCTGGAGTGTCCGAGAAGCAGAGCGCGCAGAAGCGTGTTTCCCGAACGCGCCGCGCCGATGATAAAAAACGGAGGGGGCACAATCTCGCCGGCGCCCCGGGTGGCGGGACACCGCCGCAGCAGCGTACGGCCCCCGGAGCGGACAACGCCGTACACAGAGTTCAGCCGTGGATGCCGGTGGAGTAGTGGTTTCAGCGTGTTCTTGAGATTCACGACATGTCCCGGCCGGCAATCACTCGCCGGCTTCGGTGTCCGGTGGAATCTGTTCGGCCAGTCTCAGACGCTCACCGTCGAATGAATAAACGAGGGTGACCCGCCGGGTCGGACAACACATCGGATCGCTCGGCCCGTGTTTGATGAGGTCGACGTACACAAGGTCGTAGTCGACGGTCAGCGCGTTCAATCGGACGCGGTCACCGAGGTCGGCGCTGGCAATATTGACAGGGCGGGCGCCAACGTCCTCGACGACGGCGAGCGTGTGAAACACCCCGGTGCCGCCCGTGTTGGTCGCCAGGACCACGACCGCCTCCGGGCGCCCGTCTCCCGTCAGGTCGCCGTACGCGATTTCGTCGAGCAGGGTGACCCAGACGTGCGCGGCGGCGTCCTCGAACTTGCCCGCCGCCTGTTCGACCCGGCCGGCTTCGATGTCGTCGAGCCGATAGACGGCGTTCTGCAGCGACCGGGGGCCCAGCACCGGCTCCGACGTCCGGTCCTTGCCACCGCCGTCGTCGCGGCCCACGATCAGGGCCACCACCACAATGACGGCGACGATGACGGCGCCGACCCAGAGCGCGCGCTTCATTTCTCGAACTCCTGAAACGGGTCGACGTCGGCGTCATAGTCCACGCCGGGAACGCCGAAGCCGAACAACTTGAGAAACTCTTTCTGGTACCCCTCGAAATCGGTCAGATCGGTCAGGTTTTCCGTGGTGATCTTCAGCCACAAATCGTCGACCAGGGCCTGGATGTCCGCGCGCATTTCCAGATCATCCATGTGGATGCGGCCGTCGTCCTCCGTCACCGGGGCGCCGTCACCGTACAACCGCGTCGCGAACAGCCGCTGGATCTGTTCGATGCACCCCTCGTTGACTCCCTGCTCCTTCATGACCCGGTAGAGCAGCGAGATATAAAGAGGCACCACCGGGATGGCCGAGCTGGCCTGGGTGACCAGCGCCTTCATCACGCCGACGCCGGCCCAGCCGCCGCGCGCTTTCAACCGCTCGTCGAGCGCGTGAGCCACCCGGTCGAGGTCGTCCTTGGCCCGGCCGATCGTCCCCTCCCAGTAGATGGGCCATGTGAGCTTCGGTCCGATGTAGGTGTACGCCAGCGTCCGGCAGCCGTCCTCGAGGAGCCCGGCGCCGTCGAGCTCGTCCATCCACCACCCCCAGTCCTCGCCCCCCATCACCGACACCGTTTCCCGGATTTCCTTCTCCGTGCCGGGTTCGATCGTGATGCTCTTTACGATGCCGCGGTCGGTGTCGAGAGTTCTGCCTTCGTACACGTCGCCAATTGGTTTGAGTACGGAGCGGTGGGCTTCGCCCGTCCGGGGATGGTTGCGAACCGGCGAGGCGAGACTGTAGACCACGAGGTCCACACCACCCATACCGCTACGGATCAGGTCTATCGCCCGCTCCTTGAGTTCGTCGGAAAAAGCGTCGCCGTTGAGACTGGCCGCGTAAAGCCCCTCCGCGCGGGCAAACTTTTCGAATGCGATGGAGTTGTACCAGCCGGCCGTCGCGGAACGGTTCTCGTTCGGTTCGCGCTCGAAGAACACGCCCACCGTCGAGGCGCCGGACCCGAAAGCCGACGTGATCCTCGACGCGAGGCCGTAGCCCGTCGACGCGCCGATGACGAGGACTTTTTTGGGCCCGTTCTCGATGGGGCCCCTGCCTTTGACAAACTCGATCTGTTCCCGGACGTTTTCTTCACATCCGGTGGGATGGGTCGTCACACAGACGAACCCGCGGACTCTGGGTTTGATAATCATGCGCTGGAACCTCGGGACTGGGGTGATGGGACACGGGTCTCGCCGACCCGACGCCCGAGATAATAGCACGGCCGCTGTCTAAAATCGAATCGGAATCAGATAGTGGAGGCCGGGGGAGGGCCGTCAGGAGGCGGGCGCCCGCCTCCGCGCGAGGAGTTTGCGGACTGCCACGAGCAGATCGACCCGGTCGAAGGGTTTGGAGAAGGTCGCGTCGGCCCCCAGTTCGCTGGCGGCGTCGAGATAGTCGCCCAGGCCGTATTGACCGCCGCCGGATATCGCGATGATCCGGATATTCGGGTTTTCACGGCGAATGTCGAAGATCGTTTTCAGCCCTTCCTGCTCGGGCATGATAATGTCGGTGATGATCAGGTCGGAAGGCCTCTGCCGATGCTGTCGAATGGCCTCCTTGCCGTCGGCCGCCGTGGCGACGTGGTACCCTTCACGCTCCAGAATGACCTTGAGGAGATCCCGTACGCCGTCGTCATCGTCAACAACAAGAATGTGTTTC
>CBDVDJ010000153.1:0-6813 GCA_965372695.1 uncultured bacterium | reverse complement strand
CCGGGATATCGAGTATCTCTCCGCCGGTATCGACAGCGCGTCGATCCAGGCGGAAATCCTGGGTGTGGGCGGTGATGACGTCACGGCCAGGGTCGATGTGACCGGCAACGTGGTGACCATTTTCGGAAAACGGTTTGACTCGCCCCACCTGCGCTTCGAGTCGTCGTCGGCCGGATCGACGGTGGTTCGTGATTTCAGTTTTGCGCGCGGCGACACGTTCACCACGATGGATTTCGACGTGCTGAAATCCGGCGAGGACGTCAGCGTGAGGATCAAGCACGTGAATATCTCGATGCCGGCGGGCCAGTGGCGCAATACCGCGCCGTCGATGCTCGTCGTCGGCGACGGTTCGTTTCGTCTCGATTCTCTCGTGCTCGTCTCGGGGACCAGTATCGTCGGAGTCGACGGGTTCTACTCCGAGGTCGATGGCACCGTCGATGTTTCCGCCTGGGGGGAAGAATTCGAACTGGGCCTGTTGCGTCAGGCATTCGATCTGCCCGTGCGCCTCGAGGGAAAGAGCCGGTTCAGCGTTGCCCTGACGGGCCGGATCGAAAATCCCCGCGTACGCCTCGAGGCGGTGATCGGGCCCGGGGCGGTCGACAGCCTCGAGTTCGACGGACTGCGCCTGAGGGCGGGGTTCGAGGGCGAGCGATGGAGTCTCGACGAGGTGCTGGTCGCCTTACGCGGCGACACGATTTCGGGTGCGGGAAGCTGGGAGTTCGACTCGTCTCCCGCCGCCGTCGTGGCGGGCCGGGTCAGTCTGGACGAAGGCGCTGGAGAGCCTTTCCGCCTGGACCTCGAGTGCCGGCATTTCCCGGTGCCGGCGGCGATGAAGGCGTTACACGCGCCGCTGTACTTCGGGGGCGTGTTCACGGGAACCGTTGCGATGACCCGCACGATTTCCAACCCCGACGTGGTGATCGAAGGAATGGTCGGCCCGCCCACCGGGCGGCCTGTGTACGATCCGTCGGGATCGGGCGCACTGGTCCTGCCCGAAACCCGTCTCAGTGTTACCCACCGCGACGGCCTGGTCGAGATTTCGAGGGTTGCCGTGGGAGGCGGCGTCAATACGTCGCTGAGCGGGACGATTCCGGTCGGATTGAGTCTCATCGGCGGCCTCAGCCCGCGGCTCGACGAGCCGGTGAATCTGGAACTCATTCTCGAAGACACCGACGTGCAGCCGCTGCTCGCGTACACCCCGCGGCTGGCCGGGCTCTCGGGCAAGGCGAACGGCCGGGTCACGGTGACGGGCACGTTCGGCGACCCTGTATTCGGCGGCCGCGTGGAGTTCAGCGACTGCCGCGTGAGATTCGTCGACCTCGACGATATGTACACAGATATCTTTGCCACGTTCGATTTCCGCGGCGACGAGATCGCTCTGACCTCGATCAAGGGCAAGTCGCGCCGCAAAGACGCTTTTTCCGGCGAGGGCCTGGTGTTGATGGACGGCTTCCGGCCGGCCGACTACCGGCTGGACATCACGTTCAACGATTTCTGGGTGTCGCGAAGCCCCGATCTGGAGGCGCTCATCGACGGCGAGCTGAACGTCGTGTCCTGGGACGACGACGGCCGGCGCATCCCCAATATTACCGGCCGGCTCACGGCCAAACAGGCGGAGGTGCTCTACAATTTCTCTTCGGGCTCCGGGCGGCCGGCGCCGGTGACACTTCCCACGGCCACGCCCGGCTGGATCTGCAGCGTCGACATCGACGCGTACAAGAACCTCTGGGTCCGCAACCCGGACATGAGGATCGAGCTCAGCGGTCAGCTCATCGTCAAACGCGACCACAGCGGACTGTTTCTGCGCGGCGACCTGAGCGTTTTGCGCGGCTCCTACACCGTGTACAACAACAAATTCAAGGTCGTGGAGGGTTCACTCGACTTTTCCGCCGCCGTGGGGGTCCGTCCCGAGGTCTACATCAACGCGTACACCCCGCTGCGTATCGAGGACGGCCAGGAGGAACGCATTTACCTCACGCTGCGGTGGCCGCGCGACAAGATCGAACCGGAGATCCAGCTCAGTTCGACCAAACCCGGCTACTATCAGAGCGACTTGTGGCGGATGCTGGGCGGGACCGACCTGGCGGGTGGCCTGGCCGCCAACGCGCTCGAAAAGCTCCTCAACCAGCAGATGAGCGGTGTCACCATCTACGTGGACCGGCGCTCCACCGGGACGTCGACCGGCGGGAGTGACGAACGCGAGATGTCGATCGGCGTGGGCAAGTACCTGTGGGAAGACCTCTATCTGACTTATCGACAGGGGATCACGCTGACGGCGGACCAGGTGGTTTCAGTGGAGTACCGGCTCCGGAATATGATCTATATCCGCTCGGTAATGATAAGGCATTCCAACCCCCGATACGTCGGCTCGATTCTGCAAACGACCGACGAATACAACCTCGACGTCAATTTCCGCTGGGAATATTAAGCGCTTACGGCCTCGAATACCAGAATGGCCCAGTTTTCGCTTGTGGAACCCCATAACCGATAATTATAATTATAGATAGTTGAGGAATCTGCCGGCGTCACCTGGACCCCTGCTGGACAGTCCCCGATCGGAGTCGACTGAATGCGGATAACAACGCTCCGAAAAGTCATCCCCACGGCTATACTGGTTTTCTGCGTCTTCACCACGGCGGCGCATTCCCAGTATTTCGGCCGTAACAAGATCCAGTACAAGAACCACGAGTGGGAAGTGCTCAGCACGCCCCATTTCGACATTCATTACTACAAGGGGTCGGAGTCTTTTGCCGCCCGCGCGGGACTGGTGCTCGAGGACGGTTACGACATGCTGTCCTACAAGCTCAAGGAAGTGCTGCCGTGGCGGGTGCCCATTATCCTCTACTCGTCTCACAACGACTTCCTGCAGACCAACGTGACGACATCGCTGCTCTCGGAGGGCGTCCAGGCGTTTGCCGAACCGTCGCGGCGCCGGATCGTGCTCCCGTTCACCAGCTCGTTCAAGGAATTCGCCCACACGGCCATCCACGAGCTGGCCCACGTGTTCACGTTTCACATCGTTTACAACCGGATGCTGGACAACGTGTTCACCCGCAGCTACGTATTTCCGATGCAGTTGTGGGTGGCCGAGGGGGTGGCGGAGTACCTGGCCATCAAGTGGGACACCGACGCCGACATGTACATCCGGGACGCGATCATCCACGACTACCTCTTTCCGCTCCAGGGGCTCTCGGGCTACTACGTCTACAAGGAAGGGCAGTCGGTTTTTAACTACATCGAGGAGACCTACGGCAAGGACAAGGTCGTCGAGGTGCTCCACGCGCTGGCGACTACCCGCAACGACGACATCGCCCTCGAGCGCACCATCGGGCTGAACACGGCGGCGATGCAGGCGCAATGGGCGAAGGCGCTGCGAAAGCATTACTGGCCCCTCTACCCCGACAAGGTCGAGGTGACCGACTACGGCCGCCGGCTCACCGACCACGTCAAGGACCACGGTTACTATAATACCAAACCGGTGATATCGCCCGACGGGGAGAAGATCGCTTTCTTCTCCGACCGCGACGGGCTGCTCGACATCTATCTCATGTCGGCGCTCAACGGCAAGGTCATCCGCCGGCTGGTCAGCGGGCACCGCTCCAACCGTTACGAGTCGCTTCATTTCATGAACAGCAACGTGACGTTCAGCCCGGACGGAAAATTCGTCGCGTTCGTCGCCAAGGCCAAGGGACACGATACCGTGTTCATCATGGACACGAACAACGGCAAGCTCAAAAAGAAGATCCGCAACTTCGACATCGACGGAATGGCCGCTCCCGCCTTTTCGCCGGACGGCAGGAAGATCGTCGTGTCGGCCACATTCGCGGGGCAGACGGACCTCGTCCTGATCGACATCGAATCGGAGCACTTCGAGCGCCTCACGTTCGACGCCGCCGACCAGCTCACGCCGCGGTTCTTTCCCGACGGCAAAAAGATCGTGTTCACGTATTACCCGGAGATCACCGCGAGCGTGCCGCCGGATTTCTCGGGCGAAAACCTCAATACGCTCAGCGAGTTGAATTTCCTCGACGAGAACAACATCACACACGGGTTCTCCTATGACATCTGGGAGTACGACCTGGGAACCGCCCGCGCGCGGCCGCTGGTGCAGTCGCCGGGCGACGACACCAGCCCGCTGGTGATGGCGGACGGCAAGACGCTCGTTTACACGTCGGATGAATCGGGGATCAACAACATACACACGGGCGATCTGACCACCGGCGACTTCCACCGTGCCACCGACGTGCTCGGCGGGATCTTCGCCCCGGATGTCAACGAGGAAACCGGCCGCATTACCTTCTCGGCTTTCAGGCGCGCCGGCTTCGATGTTTACATCTCCGACGACCTCTCGGGCATGCTCGGCCGCCGGTACGAAAAGAACGACATCCCGCCGCTGGCGCACACGCTGGGAACGACACCCTACGACTCCCCCCAGGGGGTAAGCGAACTGGTGGCGCGGTCGAAGCGGGAAGCGGCACAGGCGCGCCAGGCCCAGGAGAACGCGGGGGGCGTGGCGGACACCGTCCCGGTCGACTCGACGTCCGGGAGCCCGGGCGCGACGGTGACGGTGGCCGGCGACGGTGACCCGATCGACGTCGATTCGTTCATGCCGCCGATCCGTATGGAACCGGCCGGCGGCGGAGAGGTCGCCGGGATGGGAACGCAGCAGCCGGGCCCCGGCGGGACAGCGATGAACCCCGACGGAAGCAGGAGCATCGCTTCGGCGGAAGGGTCGACGCCGCCCCTGCGGGGCGAGTCGATCGATTTCACCGGCGGAACGGTGAAGCCGTACAAGACGCGGCTCTCGCCCGACTTTATCGGGCAGGGGGCGGGAGTCTATTTTTCGACAGGGTTCGGTTTCGGGATGTCGAACAGCATCGCGCTGAGCGATATGCTGGGCAATCACCGCCTGGGCCTCGCGTTCAACCTGTACAGCGACATCGCCGAGTCGGACTTCATGATTTCCTACTACTATCTCAAGAAGCGGATCGACTACGGGCTGGGCATCTACCAGTTCAAGAACTACTTCAACAGCCGGGTCACCTCGGTGGGGGAGACATTCGGCTCCTACCGGCTGTTCAGCGAACGGAATTTCGGCGTGTTCGGTCTGGCCAGCGTGCCGTTCAGCAAGTTCTACCGTATGGACCTGGAGCTGCAGGCGTACATGTCGTTCCGCGAGTTCTTCGACAGCAGGTCGACGTTCGGCATCACCGACCAGCAGCTCATCTCTTCGAGCAAGTCGACGCGCCGGCTGCTGGAGCCATCGATCTCCTTCGTCCACGACTCGTCGTTCTGGGGATACTTCTGGCCGGTAGAGGGGTCGCGCTGGCGGTTGTCGGTCTCCAAGGGTATCAGTTTCGGCACCAAGGAAGTCGAGCGCACGACGGCATACATGGACTACCGCTGGTACAAGACGCTGTTTTACCGCAACTCGTTCGCGTTTCGCCTGTCGGGCGCCGTGAGCGAGGGCCGCGACCCGCGGGTGTTTTTCCTCGGTGGTCCGCTCACGCTGCGAGGCTACGACTATTTGCAGTTCGAGGGCAACCGGATGGCGCTGGCGCAGTTCGAGTACCGTTTCCCGCTCGTCGACGCGCTGATCTTCGGATGGCCGGGTCGCTGGGGTTTCCAGAATGTCGGTGGTACCGTGTTCTTCGACATCGGCTCGGCGTGGTGGAACGGAAGATTCAAATTCTTTGAATACGAGAACAACGTCCGATTGAATCAGTTGAATGATCTGCACGCGGACTATGGAGTGGGGATGTACATCAACATGGGCTATATGCTGTTGAACTTTCAGTTCGCGTGGCCGACGGACCTGGTTACGACGCGGCCCTATCAGTTCCACTTCTACATAGGCCCGTCCTTCTAGAAATTCCTGGGTGCCAATCGTAAGGGCCCGACTCACCGATGGTGGCGCCGCCAACCCCGTGGGGCGACGAACCAGACGGTCAGGCGGGCCCTTCTTTTTTTGTCCTCCACGTCCCGCCGCCGCTATGCTATCTTCATCCCCGCCCGGCCCCGCGCCGTCGACCGGAGGGCCGACTGACGAGGGGTTCCCGGGCCGGCGTCCGCGCTGAGTCTGGCAGCACGTAGGCCCGACCATCAGGCGCTCCCGCTTCCCCTGCGCCAGATTATTATAGGCGCAGGACGCTTCGCAGGTAACCTCGGCGCGCCCATTGGACCCTCTTATTATGGCGCGCCGGCTTGACGACCCGGTCACCCCTCGTCAGCCTGCCTTCTCACCGTATGCGGTGCGGCAGGTCGACGAAAGTGCAAGGATTCTTACCGCCATAATGGCGGTAAAAAACTTACCACTTCGGATAGCCGCGCACCGGTGCACCCTCAGATCAACGACGGGTGACGGACCCGGCGATCAACGCGGCACCCTGAAGGGCCAGAGCGCGGGTGCGGGAGATTTTGCATATGTGATGAGTGGAGGGAAGGGAAGATAGCAGTGTCGATACAACTCAACGAGAGACAGCGGAAGGCGGTCGAGGCGACGGAAGGTCCGGTGCTGGTGATTGCCGGCGCCGGCAGCGGGAAGACGCGCGTACTGACGGAGCGCATCCGGTACCTGGTGCGCCAGTGCGGCGTCGAGCCGTGGAGCATCCTCGCCTTTACGTTTACCAACAAGGCCGCCAACGAAATGAAGGAGCGGCTCGAGGAGACGAACCCGGGTATATCGCGCGCGCTCTGGGTGGGGACGTTTCACTCGACGGGCGTGCGGATCCTCAGGCGCCACGGCGAGCGGATCGGCGTCAAGCGCGACTTCTCTATCTATGACTCCGACGACAGCCTCGGCCTGGTCAAGAC
>CBDVDJ010000152.1:0-6813 GCA_965372695.1 uncultured bacterium | reverse complement strand
GAGCCCGGCCTGGCGCGAGTCGACGACGTATACGCGGTGGAGGTTCTCGATCAGTATGACGTACATGGCGACGACGATGAACACAGCCATGAGGCGGCCGAGCCAGACGATCAGCCCCAGGTCGAGACGCCGGCGTGTCAATTTGAACAACGAAACGAGGACAATGATCATGAGGGCGGCCCCCGACGATAGCGCGGCGGCCACAAAACTCGGCGGGAGCAGCGGTGAGTTGTAGAGCTCCCGGGGGACAAACGCGAAGATGGCGCCCGTGCCGCTGTGGGTGCTGATCGCCCACAGGACGACGGTCACCGACGCCACTTTGGTCAACCTGTACTTGTCGTAGAACAGGGCCCAGAGATAGATCACGCAGATCATGATGTGTCCCATGTAGAGCGCCGGGTTGATCGAGAACATCGACGTTAGATTGGAGTGAGTGAACGGCTCGGTGAAGAGTCTGTCGATTCGTCCCTGGTCGGTGACGATCGACAAGAGCCCCGCGATGAGAAACAACATGGCGAGGAACGCGGCGATCCTGGCAAACGGCTTGTACTCTACCTTTCCGAATATGCCGTACAACCCGGATACGACGAGCGAGCCGGCGGACAGGCCGATGTAGTACACGGCCATCACGATCTGCAGTCCCCACGGAATGCGGTTGGTCATCCCCGACAGGTAAATCCCCCTCTCGGCCATCAACCACGTCGAGACAGACCCCGCCGCGATAAACACCGCCAGCACCACGAGCGCGCCGTAGTACGCCGGCGAGTTTCCTTCGATCCGTCTGAACTTGACATCCATCCTTTTACCTCGAATCAGCGGGACGGCAGACCCGCGTAGTAGACCTTCGGCTCCGTACCGAGGTCCTCCCTGAGCCGTTTCACCGGATTGGCCGCCAGCCTCCGCGAGATCTCACTGTCCGGGTCGTTGAGATCACCCACGACCATGGCGCCGCCGTTTTGTGCGCACGCGGCAACGCACGCCGGGGGCTTGCCCTCGTCGAGCAGGTGGGCGCAGAGATTGCACGATTCGGCGACCCCGTGGGAACGGCGGGGGTATTTTTTGTTGGGCCAGTCGTGATTTTCCCGGTAGTTGAAAAAACGGGCGTTGTAGGGACACGCGATCATGCAGTAGCGGCACCCGATGCACCGGTGCTGGTCGACTATCACAATGCCGTCGTCGCGCTTGTAGGTCGCCTTGACCGGGCACACCTGCACGCACGGCGGGTCGTCGCAGTGGTTACACAGCAGCGGCACCCACTTTTTCGTTTTTCCGGCCGGGTCCCTGCTCTCGATCCTGACCTTCCGGATCCAGTAGATGTCCCAGCGCTCGTCCCCGAACAGGGCCACGTTATTCTCCTGCCGGCAGGCGTCCACGCAGGCGGTGCAATCGGCGCTGCACCTGTCGAGGTCGATGAGCATCCCCCACTTTATGCCGGAACCGGTCCCGGGCTGTCCCGACGCCCCGGCGTTCGGCGCTTCGAGAATACGCAGGCTGTAGAGCCCCGACGAGCCCGCCAGGAGTACCGCGCCCGTCTTGATGAATTTTCGTCTATCCATCTTCGCTCTCCTCCTCCGGCGTTTCCGGATAGTAGTGGCAGGCAAAGCAGTCGGGGTTCACGTTGGCCGCGGAGTGGCACTGGTTGCAGAACCGCCCCCGGTCGGGGTGGCAGGCCCTGCAACCGTCAAACGTGACGTCTCCTGCCTTCCCGTCTCGAACCACCTCGTCGCGCACCTCCTGCAGGAGTTCCCAGTGGTGAAACCGCATATACTCCGTGTCCCGCACGCAGTACACGAATCTCTCTTCCGGGGGCTGGAGGAACGGCGTGCCGGGATCGGGACCGCCGGCGAAGACGAAACCGGCGAGGCTGTAGAGAATGGGGAGCAATATGACCGCCAGGGGAATCGCGACCATCAAGAGGTCCGTTCTGCGATCGGGCGCTCCGTCGTTGTTCATTTCGATTCACCACCACTTCCCGGCCGCGCCTGGTTTCTCCCCGAACGTTCGACGAAAACCAGGGCGGCCGTACGGTACAGCGCGTGCGCCAGTTTGGACCAGGGCAGGTAGATCAACAGCGCGAATACAAACACGAGGTGGACGAAATAGACGACGTGCCGGTGGGGCTCCATGCGCAGGTAGTGGAGCGCTTCCGTCGCGAACCCCGTTACCCCCACAGCGAGGAGCGTCCAGACCAGCGACCAGTCGGTGTACGAACCCCGATTGATGTTCGCCCGGTAGATGAACCGGTCGCGGATCATCATCACGCAGCCCAGTATGAGCGCCGCCCCGCCGGCGTTGGCGAGCAGTTTCCAGGGGCTCCAGAAATTGAACGGGTATGCGAATTCACCCCTGTTCAAGGGATTGGCCCCGGCGGTGATCACCCAGACGGTAACGACCGTCAGCGCCAGGAAACCAAAGAAAACCAGGATGTGGGACAGGTGGCGCGCACTCGCCGTCGTACACTCGGAAAACTTTTCGTGCAGGATTACGCGCTTCAGCGCCATGGCGATGCTCGACCACATGCCCCGAACGGGGGCCCGCGTTACCCCGTTTTCCCGCTTCATGGCCCGCCAGAAGCGGATGATCCCCACCGCGGCGGCGAGCAGCGACAGGGCGCCGAAGAAGGCGAAGAATCCGTTGAGCAGCCAGTGGGGGAAAGCGGACGAATAGGAATAGACGATCTTGTCGCCCGCGAGACCGGAGATGCCCAGCGCCTCCTGGATCGGGTCGCGCAGCCAGAGGGCGGCACCGAGCAGCAGCGCCGGCACGGCCAGCAGAATCGGAACGAAAGCCGGTTCGTTGACCACCCGCCCGACAAACCGCGGCGATGAACAGCCGGTCACGACTTCCTGCCGCACGGCGGCGAGAATATCGCCCGGACGCGCGCCCCGCGGACACCGCGCCGAACAGTCATTGCAGTTGTAACACAGCCAGACATCCGGGTCGCCGAGAAGGCGGTCCTTCATTCCCCACGCGGCCCACGCCATCTCCTTGGCGGGAAACGGGTCTTCGTCCGGAGATATGAGGCAGGTCGCCGAGCACGTGCCGCACTGCATGCACTTCTTGAACGACTCCCCGCTCCGCACTTCGAGGTGGCGGATAAATCCGAGGTCCGGTTCGATGCGAACCGCCGCCGGGGTCGCTTCGTTCGCTTCCATCCGTCTCTACATCCCCTTGAACGGGTTCATCCCGTACTTTTCGACGACATCCTCCATGAACTTGTCGAAGATCCCCGGGATCTTGTCGTAGTCGGAAATCTGCAGCTGGTGAATCTCGACGCGCTCGGTCTCCATCGCCATCTGCTCGAGCTTTTCCCGGATGTTTTCGCCGCGCGATACCGCCAGCTCGCTGCCCTTGATGAAGTGGCACTGGTAGTCGTCGCCATACTTACAGCCAAACATTATCACCCCGTCGTAACCAGATGATACGGCTTCTTTTATCCACGCGGTGTTGACTGAGCCGAGACACCGGACCGGAATCACGCGAATGAAAGGCGTGTACTGGAGCCCGCGCTCGCCGGCGAGTTCGAGCGCGGGATACGCGTCATTTTCGCACATCAACGCGAGGACCCTCGGCTTTTCGTCGAATTCGTCGGGTACGTTGACCGCCTTGATCATCGCCACCACCATCTCCACCGAATAGTCCTTGAACGATACTATCCGCTCGGGGCACGCCCCCATGCACACACCGCACCGCCGGCACCGCGTCGCGCGCAGCAGCGGTGTGCCCTTTTCATCTTCGTTGAGCACGCCGAACGGACATTCCTCCGTGCACCGTTTACACTGCGTGCAGCGCTGGAGAACAAATTCCGGGTACGAACGGTCTCCCGACCGGGGGTGAACCGCCTCCCCGCGCGCGGTCATTTCCACGCACTGCACCGCTTTCATCGCCGCTCCGGTGCCGTCTTCCCTGCCGCTGACACCGTCCATCGGCTGACGCACGCTCCCGGCGGGATAGATGCCGGTGCGCCGGCTCTCGTACGGAAAGCAGATGAAGTGCGAATCGGGAAACCCGTACTCGAGATCGGGCACGTCGGGTCCCTGCCGGTAACCGAGGTTGAGAATCGCCGACTCCTCGTGCCGCGCGAGGCGTTCGACCGTAGCCGTCGCCTTTTCCTTCTGGGTGTCCGATCCGTCTCCCGCCAGGACACCCTTCGCGTCTTCGAGTTCCCGGATCGCCTCGCCGTCGGCCGAGTTCGGTACCATGCCGGCGGCGATCACGACGAGGTCGACTTCGACGGTGATCTCCCGGCCGGGCATGGTGTCGCGGGCACTCACCACCAGGTTGCCGGCGCCGTCGCGCGTAACATCGGTCACCGACCCACGCGTGAGGAACACGCCGGCGTCTTCCTGGACCCGGCGGTAGAAGTCTTCGTAATGCCCCGGAGTGCGCATGAACTCGTAGAAGATGTACGCCTTGCCGTCGTCGTGCTGTTCGCGCAGGTACAACGACTGTTTGAGAGACGTGAGACAACAGATCGAAGAACAGTAACTGTGAACCGCCGGGTCGGTGGATCCCCCGCACTGGATGAACGCGATGCGCTTGACCTCGCGGCCGTCGGAGGGCCTTGTGATCCGCCCCTTTTCCCGGACGATCTCTTCGAGGTCAACGTTGCGGATGACGTCGTCGACCCACCCCCAGGAAAGGTGGTCGCGTGGTTCCGCCGGGCTCCAGCCCGTCGCCTGCACGATGGCGCCGACGCGGAACGCGTCGATCGGCTCACCGTCCCCCCCACCGTTCGCGGTCCGTTTCAACTCCACGTCGAACAACCCGGGGGCCCCCTCGATCGCGGCCGTCACGGCGGACGTATATACCGTGATCCGGGGGCTCTCCTCGACCTCGGTGATCAACGCTTCGATCCCGGTCTCTTCCAGTTCCCTGTACGGCGGCCGCGTCGGCACCGACATGTACTGCCGGGCGAGCCAGCCTCCGAGGTTCTCCGACTTCTCGACCAACCGCACGTCGTGGCCGGCTTTCGCCGATTCGAGCGCCGCCGTTATGCCGGTGATACCGCCCCCGACGACGAGGACACTCCTCTCGATCGGCTCGTCCGGTTCGAACGGCTCGGGCAGTTCCATCTTGCGGACTTTGGCGAGATACATGCGGAGATAATCTTCCGCGAGCATCTGCGTGTCTTCGTCGCCCGGCGGATGGCAAGCGGTTACCAGTTCGCTGAGCGCGAAGGCCTCCACGATAACCCCGGCGGGAAACGAATCGACGTCGAAACGGCGCGGCGAAATACCCGCTATGACGGCACGCGTCAGGCCCTCCGACTCGATATCGGCGTTGATGGCGTCGAGGCCGGGTCCTTCGCAGGACTCGACGGTCCTGCAGAACGGAACGTCATACTCGTCGGCGGCGAGTTTGCACAAAGCGTCGACGTCGAGGGCATCGGAGATACCGTAACCCGTGCAGATGAATACGCCCGTTTTGTCTTCCATGCCGTTATCCCCCTCCGTTGAGGCACTGGATTGCCTTGAGCGCGGCGCCAGTCGCGTCCTTCGTCGTACGGGACACCTCGAGGGGGCGCTTGACGCACCCGGCCGCGTAGATGCCTTCCACGTTCGTCGTCCCGTCGATGAATCCGTACTCGTCGCGCTGCAACTCGACCGGCATGTCGAATTCCGGCACGACGGGCACGATTCCGGTCGCGAGAACGGCCATATCGAACGACTCGTGGAGGTTGTTGCGCTCCAGCGTGTCCTCGACGTCCAGAGACACGTTGCCGCCCGCCTCGTCTTCGGTGATCCGCGCGACCTTTCCCTTGACGAAGTTGATGTTCGGGTCGTCCAGCATGTCGTGGTAGAACTTTTCGTGCCGCCCCACGGTACGGATGTCGATGTAGAACACCGTCGCCCTGGCGTTTTCGTTCTTTTCCCGGAGAAACCGCACCTGCTTGAGCGACGCCATGCAACAGACCGCCGAGCAGTACGGCAGGTGGTTCGTGTCCCTCGAACCGGCGCACTGGACGAACGCCACGTTTTCCGCCTTCTTTCCGTCGGAGGGACGAACGATTTCTCCGCCGGTCGGCCCGTCCCGGTCGGCGAGCCGTTCCATCATGACATTGGTGATCACGTTGCCGAACTGTCCAAATCCCAGATTGTCGAGACGGCTGGCGTCGTAGGGGCGCCAGCCGGTCGCGACGATCACGGCTCCGGCGTCGACATTGATCGTTCGCTCCTTCATTTCGAGGTCGATCGATCCGGGCGGGCAAGCTTCCACCAGTCCCACGGCGTCGGCATCGGACAGCGCATCGAAGTCGAGCGCGTGGAGGTGGGGCCACGCCATACCGTGCGGCATGTAGAGCGCGCCCGTTTTGTCCATTCCGTAGTTGAAGTCGTTGGAACGGTTCTTCGCCAGTGTCGCTGCCACCGATGCGTCGATCGTCCTGACGCCGGTGACGTAACGCGGTTTGATCTTTACGTTCGCCCTGAAATCTCCGGCGCTCCCCGAAATCGACTCGACGGTGGCGAGCGTATGGACCGTAATGCGTGGATTCTGGCGGATCCTGCGAACGTTGATCTCGAATCCGCACGTGGGCGGGCACATCTTGGGAAAGTAACGGTGCATGCGCACCACGCGCCCGCCGAGAAACGCTTCTTTCTCGACGAGAACCACGCGGGCGCCGTACTCGGCCGCTTCGACCGCCGCCGTCATGCCGGCGATTCCTCCTCCGATCACCAGGACCGGTTTTGCATCGGCTATCATGTAATCATCTCCCGCGCGTCACGCGACGCGCTTCATCGTGCTGACCAGGTTGACTGCTATATGAACGGGAGTGGAGAAGGTGTCGGCGAGGTTGGTCACCGGGTCGCC
>CBDVDJ010000151.1:0-6840 GCA_965372695.1 uncultured bacterium | reverse complement strand
CGAATCAGCGCGATCACGTCGACCTGGCTCGTGGCCGGGGGCAGCAGCGGGTCGTCGTCCCAGGAACCTGCGGCGGTCTGAACCACGAACGCCCCGTCCGTCTCGTCGGCGGGGTAGTCGGGACCGGGCCCGATATACTCCGGGTAGTCGCGCCAGCCCGCGCGCCGGACCTCGACACCGGTCCACGTGGCGTCACCCGTCGGGTTGGTCCAGGTGAGGTGGGTCCGCGTGTTGCCCGGCTGTGCGACGAAGTCGGTCGGCGGATCGGGCGGAGTGGTGTCCTTGTAGAACTGCCAGCTGTACGTGTCGGGCGTACCCTCGCCGTTCTGGTTGCCCGCCATGTCGGAGACCCGGAAGTACACCGTGTGCGTACCTTGGGTCAGGCCGGCGAATCCCGGCACCGTCCAGCCGTCGTCGTTGTATTCGGGCAGGTTGAGGCCGGTGAAAATTACGATCCACCCGCCGGAGTCGACCTGGTATTCGCCGGTGTCGAGGGCGACATCGTCGTCGAAGCCAAAATTGCTGAGCGACGGGGGCGTGTTGTACCACTGCCCTTCCGCCTCGGCGATGGGCTCCATCGTGGGCGGCGTGCAGTCGACGAGGACCGACCCGCCCGTCCAGGTGGAGGGGATCGGGACGTTGTCCGGGTCGCGCAGAGTGACGTTCGTGATGGTGATCGCGCCGGCGCCGCCGGCCACGGGTGTCAGCACGACCTCGAACAGGTCCCCCGAGCCGATGGCACCCGTCGTGCCCCCCAGTATCGCGTTGCTGGCGACGTAAGTACCCCCGCCGATGTCCAACGCCTGAAAAAGGGTCGAGCCAAAGGAACTCAGGTAGGTCCCTTCGATGAAATCCGTGAAGAGATTGTTTACCACGACGACGGTCGTATCGACGGTGAACGTCACGTCGAAGCCGCGAATCTCTGTCGCGCCGCCGTAGTCGACATAAAACTGGAACGTCGGGCTGCCCGAACAGTTGGTCGTGTCCGCCGCCGGGATGACGCTGATCTCGGGTGTCAGCGGTCCGCCCGGCGCATCCTCGGGGTCGATCGGTGAGGCGGTGTTGAAGAAATAGTCGACCGAAGCCGTGTGTTGGGGTGACGTCGCGCCGGTCGCGTTTCCCGAATAGGGTCCAATCCCGGAGACCACCATCGTGTGGGAAAACGGGGTCTGGGCGGTCCAGTTCAACCCGTCGGACGAGTACGACACCGTCCACTGATTGCCCTGGCGGTTGACCCGCATGTACAGCGGCACGTCGCCGGCGGAGCCGATAGTGGCGTTTATGAACGTCGGCGACGTCGTCGGCGTGAATCCTCTCGCGTACAGAATCGTCGCCGTCGTGGTGCTGAAAAACTCCAGCCGCAGGTAGTTGTCGTCGTCCTGTTTGACGACGATGCCCTGCTCCTGGTACTGGAGCGTGACCGGCGACTCGAACTTCGCCTCCACCTCGAAATCGGTATTGTTGGCTGTCTGCAGGAGGTGCGCCGCCTCGATGCCGCCCGTATAAATCTGGTGCTCGACGCCGGCGGGGACCGACATGTTGACCCAGGCGTCCGGCGTGCCCGCGCCCGTCATCGTCAGCGTGGCGTCCGTGAGCGGATCGACGAACTGCCACAACGCCGTATTCAGGGTGGTCGAGTTGAAGTCATCGGACACGATACCCGACGGGTCGGCTCCCGTCGTGGCGAAGACATAATCTGCGGAGCTGATCGAGTTGGCGCTCATGTCCTCCGAAGTCACCTGGTAGTGGTACGTGCTGTTCGAAGTGAGTCCGGTCAGCGTGATGCTGTGGGAAGTAACGTACCCCGCATCGGACTCGGTACCGTCCTCGTACGCCGTCGTGGGTCCGTAGGCCACGCTGCTGTTGGTGATTTCGTTCGTCGTCCACGTGATGGTGGCCTCCGTGTCGCTCGCGGTGGCCTGCACGTCGGTGATGTTCCACGGGAGCGT
Organism: uncultured bacterium; assembly: GCA_965372695.1. GTDB lineage: Bacteria > Krumholzibacteriota > Krumholzibacteriia > WVZY01 > JAKEHA01 > CBDUWU01. The sequence goes on along the minus strand of CBDVDJ010000151.1, from coordinate 4,891 downwards.
CGGGTCTTCCGGTACGACGGGAGAGTCGGTGTTGAAGAAGTAGTCAAAAGACGCCGTGTGGGCCGGATTTCCGTCCGCGTTGCCCGCGTGTATTCCGATGGCCGTTACGTTGATCGGGTGGGTGAAAATCGCCCCGTTCAACCAGGTTGCGCCGTCGTACGAGTAAGTCTGCGTCCACTGATCTCCCTGGCGCTTGACCCTCATGTACAGCGGCGCCACCCCCGTCGTGGTGATCGCGGTGTTGACCCGTATTTCCGGGGTCATCGACTCGAAAGTCGCGGCGATTATCCTCGTCTCGGTAGAAGAGCTGTAGAACTCTAAGCGCATGTAGTCGCCGCTGTCCTGTTTGACGAGGATTCCCTGTTCCTGGAATTGCAGGTCCACCGTCGATTCGAACTTGACCTCGACCTCGAAATCGACGTCGTTCGCCGCCTGCCAGACGTGCGGCGCTTCGATGCCGCTGTCCCACACCTCGTGGGGTATACCCGAAGGGACGGAGATGTTCAGCCACGCGTCGGAAGTACCCGTGCCCGTCAGCGAGTAGGCGCCGCCGTCGGCGAGCGGATCTTCGAACGTCCACAGCGCCGTATTGAGTGTGGGCGAGCTGAAGTCGTCCGACACGATCGACGATGTGGCGGCGACGAACGTCAGGTCGCCCGTGCTGATGGTGTTGGCGGAGAGGTCGGTGGCGGTGATCTGGTAGTGATAGGTGTTGTCCGGAGTGAGGCCGGTCAGTAAGACGCTGTGCCCCGTCCCGATGGTCGCGTCCGTCACCGTGCCGTACTCGTACGCCGCGGTCGGGCCGTATTCGACATAGCCGTCGCTGTCGACGCTGGTCGTCCACGACACCGTCGCTTCGGTATTGCCCGCGCCCGGCGTGACGTCGATGTCGCTGATCGAAATCGGGATTTCGGTCACCTCCACGTCACCGTAGCTGGCATCGGCGTAGTGACTGATGAGCATCATGGACCCGTTCTGCGGATCGGACAGCTCTTCCTGGCCGACGATATCCCACGCCGACGGCTCGGGCTGGCCCACCTCCCACACCCTGAAGCTGTACCGTCCGCCCACTCCCGGAATCGTTTCCACGCGTGCCTTGAACCAGTATTCGGTGCCGAGCGTCAGCGTTCTGCTGTCGGTGCCCAGAATATCTCCGTTGTTGCCGTAGATCTCGATGCGTCCCGACCGGTACCAGCAGATTGCTCCCAGGGGAAGGTATCCCGATTTGGGCTGCGTGCCGGCAATCGGGTTGTCCGTGTGGCCGTTCCAGCGGAGCAGGATACCGGCGCCGAAACTGCCCGAGGTGGCGTGGACGGTGACGGGAACTTTTATTTCGTAGTCGGTCCACGACGTCTCACCGATCGAAATCAGGCGGTCGTAACCGATGATGGACGTGCGCACCTGGCTCGGCGCTTCCAGCGCCCAGAGGCCGTCGACCACCTGTGCCTCGTCCTCGATAACCGTCGCGTCGCTCCACGTCACGTTCGCCGGCAGAGTCGCCGTCACGACGCTCGTGTAATTGACGGTGACCGTGGTGACCGTCTGGTTCGAAGGGACCGCGCTGTCGGTCGCCGTGATGACAACCGTGTTGACTCCCTCGACCAGATCGGCTATCGCCAGGTCGACGTTGAAGTCTCCCGATGATTGCAGCCGCCGGCTGTCGGGCCCGATGGTGAGCGATACCGGCGATCCACCGTTCAAAGTGTAGACCAGCGAGGCAACGCCATCCGGGTCCGAGACGTTTCCCAGGACATTGGCCCACGGTTGAGAAGTCCCCAGTTGGCCGAAAGACTGGTTGAGGCCGTACCACACGTCGATCACCGGCCCCTGGGCCCGGGCGGTGGCCGGTGTCATCGTCACGACGACCATGGTGAGTATCAGAAATGCAACAACAGATGATATCGAGACACATTTCGCGTGGTTCATGCCTGCCTCCATCGTTGATAACCAGACGGTTGTTGGTTCTGTGGGTCTGTATAAATCGGGCGCCAGGCGCGGAGAACCGGGACAGGGGCGGCGGGTCTGATTGGAAGCGGGATCTGCGGGTGTGGTATCGGATCAGACACATCCGGATGCGAGAGGGTAAGCCGTTATCTCTCCCCTGTGCACAGGCTCAACATCCTGGAAATCTTCGTTAGTGTCGAAATCAGACGGGATTGTACAATAAATTTGACACAAAAGCGAGTTGTTTGTCTGTTATTCGTAGCGGAGCGCGTCGATGGGATGGAGTCTCGAGGCCCGGATCGCGGGCAGGAGGCCGAAGCCGATACCCACGGCGGAGCAGAAGACGAGCCCGATGACGGCCCACTCGAGCGGCACGTTGACTTCGAAGGGCGCGAACAGGGTGATCACGTTGCCCAGCCCGAACCCCACCAGAACTCCGACGACCCCGCCGATGTTGCAGAGGATAACGGCTTCGAAGAGAAACTGCGCGAGGATACCCCGGGGCTTGGCGCCGATCGACTTGCGAATGCCGATTTCCCGGGTCCGTTCGGTCACCGACACGAGCATGATGTTCATGATGCCGATGCCGGCCACGACCAGCGCGATGATCCCGATGATGAAGGCGGCGATCTTCACACCCATTGTCATCTCATTGAACTGGGTGATCAGGCTCTCGCTGTTGAAGAAATCGAAATTGTCTTCCTCGTGGGGCTTGACGCCCCGCTCGCGGCGCATCACCTGTCGTGTTTCCTCGATCGCGTCGCGGGTGAGTTCGGGCGTCTTGGCCCGAATGGTGATATTGACGGAGCGCGAAAAGCCGTTCCGGTCGACCATGCCGTAGATCTTGAGGTAGCGCGTGATCGGTACCAGGACGTAGTTGTCGTAGTTGGAGCCGAACGCCGACTTCTTCTCGTCGAAAGCGCCGATGACCTGGTACTTGCGGCCGTCGATACGAATGTTCTTGCCGACGGGATCGACGAATGGAAACAGCTTCTGCGCGATCGCGTAGCCAATGACCGCCACCCTGCGGGCGCTCTTGACGTCCATCTGCGATATGTTTCTCCCCAGGCCGACATAATGGGTGTTGTTGGGCGGGTATTCCGGTGTACCGCCGCAGATGGTGACGTTCGGGTTGGTCGACTCACCCCGGTACTCGACCACCATGCCGAAGTCCCAGAGCTCGGACCCCACCAGGTCCACCGAGTCGACCTGTTCGCGTATCGCGTTGGCGTTTTCCACCGTGACGGGCGGCCGGCGCATCGCCTTGCGCCGATCCTCGTCAGAGTTGAACCCCGCCGGCCATTTCTGTACCTGGAAGACCTGCGCGCCCAGGATACTCATTTCCTTCTCCATGGTGGACTGGACGACCGAGATGGCGGTCATAACGGCGATGATCGACGCTACGCCGGCGACGATGCCGACGAGAGTCAGCGTCGATCTCAGCTTGTTGCCGAGAATCGCCCCGAAGGACATGAGAAATACGTCAAGAATGCGCATGGTGTTCGCTCCGATCAAAGCACCTATTCATAGCGGAGCGCCTCCACCGGATCGAGCTTGGAGCCCCGCCAGGCAGGCACCAGGCCGGCCAGGACACCGACCGTCACCGAAACCGCCACGGCCACGACGACGATCGTCACAGATACGCTCGCCGGCATCAAGACGGCGTTGATTACCGCCGTTATGATCGACGCGAGCACGATACCGATCACTCCCCCCAACAGACAGATGACCGCCGACTCAAACAGGAACTGGAACATGATACTGTGCCGTTTGGCGCCGATCGCCTTGCGGATGCCGATCTCGCGCGTGCGTTCCGTCACGGAGACGAACATGACGTTCATCACCCCCACACCGCCAACAAACAGCGAGATGCTGGTGACAAGCAGTCCGACCAGGAGTACCACCCCCATTACACTGTTGAAGGCGCCGACGAGAGTATCGAGCTTGTTGATGGAAAAGTTGTCTCCATCGGAGGGCTTCAGTTTGCGGATCTTCCGCATCTCGCCGATGACTTCGAATTCGAGGTCCTCCATGGCTTCCTGGGACGGTGCCTTGACGGCGACGTTCACCCCCTGCCGGCCCCGGCGCCCCCCGAATACCTTCACGTAGGTGCTGATCGGGATGAATATCTGCCGATCGAAGTTCGGCCCGCCCATGAAACTCCCCCCCTGCTTCTCCATCACGCCGATCACCCGGAACACATTGCGGCCGATCTTCATTTTCTTGTTGATGGGGTTTGCTCCACCGAACAGGCCCTCGCTGAGGGCGGTGCCGATCACGCAAACGTTCTTTTTGTAGGTGACGTCGAACGCCGTCATGAAACGGCCGAATTCCGGCTGGGCGCTCGAGACCAGAGTCTGCTTTTCCGTCGTGCCAATAATGATCACGTTTTCCATGGTCTCGGAGCGGTACTTCACGTCGTGATTTCCGCCCATGGAGGGATTGACGATTCCCCTTCCCTGCAGCTTGCGCTCGAGTTCGCGAGCCTGCCGGAACTCAATCTGTGGCCGGTTTCGATAGAGGAAAAAATCGTTCATGATGACCCAGGGCATGCGCGACACATAAATCACATCGGTGCCGACCGCGGAGAAGCTCTGGCGGAACCTGTTCTGCAGACCGTTCGCCGCCGTCATTGTGATCACGACCGCGACGATACCGATAATAATGCCGAGCGTCGTCAGGGCGCCGCGGCCCTTGTTGGCGCGGATGGCGCTGAGCGCAATTTGAAAAGACTCGCCCAGGTCGATCGCCGTTTTCACTCCGTCATCACATCGCTCTCTATCGAGCCGTCTTTCAGGCGTATTTCGCGCGACGCGTGTTTGGCGATGTATTCCTCGTGGGTGACCAGGATGATGGTCTGGCCGGCGCCGTGGAGCTCGTCGAGCACGGTCATTATTTCATCCCCCGTCTTGCTGTCGAGGTTGCCCGTGGGCTCGTCGGCCAGGAT
>CBDVDJ010000150.1:0-6848 GCA_965372695.1 uncultured bacterium | reverse complement strand
GATGCCGACGACGCGTCAGACGACGCGTCGGACGACGCGGACAACACGGCCAAGGACGAATACACCGCCCGCTTCACCGAAGTGTTCGCTGCCGACTCGCTGGCCGGCATGAAGATCGTGTTCTACCAGCACTCGTCGGTCTCGCGCGATGTGTTTCCCGAAATCCTCGAAGCGCTCGGCGCCGAGGTGATCCGCGTGGGGCACTCCGATTCGTTCGTCCCCGTCGACACCGAGGCGGTGCGGGAGCCCGAACGGCTCGCCGCCTGGGTCGCCGAGCACGGGGCCGACGCACTCGTCTCCACCGATGGCGACGCCGACCGTCCCCTCGTCGTCGACGACCAGGGCAAGGTCCTTCGCGGCGACGTCCTGGGTATCCTCGTGGCGGCGTTTTTCGGCGCCGACGCCGTCGCGACCCCCGTCAGCTGCAACACGGCTCTCGAAAAGAGCGGGCTCTTCGCCGGTGTCACGCGCACGCGGATCGGGTCGCCTTACGTCGTCGAGGCGATGAACGACGCCGTCGCGGCGGGCGGCAGCGTCGTCGTCGGCTACGAGGCCAACGGCGGGTTTCTCACCGCGACCGACATCACCGTCGCCGGGACGGGCGGGGTACTGCCGGCGCTTCCCACACGCGACGCTGTGCTGCCCATCATCGCCGTCCTCATGGCGGCGCGGCGCAAGGGCACAGCTCTGTCCGCCCTCGTCGGCGACCTGCCGCCGCGCTACACGGCGAGCGGTTTGTTGCGTGAGTTTCCCAACGACCAGGGCAAGGCGCTGGTGGCGAAGTTCGAAGAGGCGGGCGCGCCGTTCGCCGCCGAAGTTTTCTCGGGCGCGTTCGGCGACGTCGAGTCGCTCGATTTTACCGACGGCGCGCGCGTCACGTTCACCTCGGCGGACATCGTCCACGTCCGTCCCTCGGGGAACGCACCCGAGTTTCGCGTCTATACCGAATCGTCGAGTGAAGAACGCGCGTTGTCCAGCAACGAGACGGCCATCGGTATCGTCGCGACGCTCAAGCAGGGATGAGGAAGGCAGGGCGCGATGAAGCAGATCTGTCAGCTCGATAACGTGATCCAGGAATACGCGTGGGGTTCGCGCACGATGATCGCCGACCTGCTCGGCCTCCCGTCGCCGTCGGAAGCGCCGCAGGCCGAGCTGTGGATGGGCGCCCATCCCAGGGCGCCGTCCGGCGTCGTCACGGGTGGCAAACGCCGGTCGCTCGCCGCCGAGGTCGACGCGTCGCCGGTGGACACGCTCGGCACGCGTGTCTCGAAGCAGTTCGGCGGACAGCTCCCGTTCCTCTTCAAGGTGCTCGCCGCCGCCGAACCTCTGTCGATCCAGGCGCACCCGACGCTGGCGCAGGCGCGCGAGGGCTTTGCGCGCGAGAACGACGCGGGAATCCCCATAGACGCCCCTCACCGCAACTACCGCGACGACAACCACAAGCCCGAAATCATCTGCGCGCTCACCCCGTTCTGGGCGCTCAATGGTTTTCGCTCACCCGATACCATCGCCGCCACGCTCGGCGAGATGGGAGTGGACGAGATCGGGTCCGAGACGGCGGCGCTCGCGATGGAGGCAAACGAAGACGGGATGAAGGCGTTTTTCAGCGCGCTGATGACGATGGGCGCGAGTCGCCAGCGCCGCGCGGTGGAACAGGCGGTCGCGTTTGCCGCGCCGCGCGCGGGGCAGGCGGACGTGTGGGACTGGACGCTCCGGCTCAACGAAAAGTACCCGGGCGACATCGGCGTACTGAGCCCGTTCATCCTGAACCTCCTGTGTCTCGAGCCGGGCGAAGCCATGTTGCTGCATGCCGGACAGCTCCACGCCTATCTCGATGGCCTCGGCATCGAGCTGATGGCCAACTCGGACAACGTGCTCCGCGGCGGACTGACGCCGAAGCACGTAGATGTCGCCGAGTTGTTGCGCGTGCTTGACTTCGAGGAAACGCGGATCAAGATCCTGCGGCCCGATGAGCGCGGGGCCTACCCGTCGGACGTGGGCGAGTTCCGCCTGTCGGTGATCGAGGCGGCGCCGGACAGGCCGTACGAAAGCGGGTCCGAAGAGGGCCGTGGTATCGAGGTCATGATCTGCACCGATGGCGAGTGCACTGTGACCGGTGACGACGGTACGGCGATGAATGTGCGGAAAGGGGTTTCCTTCGTCGTTCCCGCCGCCGTGGCGAGCTACTCGATCGAAGGCGCCGCCACCCTCTACCGGGCCTCGGTGCCCCAGGGAGACCAGCGATGAAAGCGATGCTGCTGAAGAAGCTTACGCGCATCGACGAGAACGAGTCGCCCCTCGAACTCGCCGAAGTGCCCGAGCCCGTTCCCGGCCGGGGCGAAATCCTCATCGAGGTGTCCGCGTGCGGTGTGTGCCACACCGAGCTCGACGAGATCGAAGGCCGCACGCCGCCCCCCAGGCTCCCTGTCATTCCGGGTCACCAGGTGGTGGGGCGTGTGGCCGGCGCCGGTTCCGGTACGAAGGCACTCGCCGAGGGAAAGCGCGTGGGTGTGGCCTGGATTTACTCGGCGTGCGGGCGCTGCCGCCACTGCCTCGGCGGAAACGAAAACCTGTGCGCCGATTTTGTGGCGACGGGGCGCGACGCCGACGGCGGGTACGCCCAGTACATGACCGTCCCGGAAGCGTTCGCGCACCCGATTCCCGAAGTGTTCGACGACGTCGAAGCGGCGCCGCTGTTGTGCGCCGGCGCGATCGGGTACCGTTCGCTGACGCTGGCCAACCTCGGGGATCGTCAGACCCTCGGGCTCACCGGGTTCGGCGCCTCGGCGCACCTCGTGCTCAAGATGGTCCGCCACCGGATGCCCGGCGTGCGCGTCTTCGTCTTCGCGCGCGCCGAACGCGAGCGCGAGTTTGCCCGCGAGCTGGGCGCCGAGTGGGCGGGTGACACGAGCGAACGCGCGCCACAACCCCTGTCGGCGATTATCGACACGACACCGGCGTGGCGCCCCGTCGTCGAGGCGCTGGCGGGGCTCGAGCCCGGCGGCCGCCTCGTGATCAACGCCATTCGCAAGGAAGACACCGACAAGGAAGTTCTGCAGGGGCTCGACTACCCGACGCACCTGTGGATGGAGAAGGAAATCAAGAGCGTGGCCAACGTCGCCCGCAGCGACGTCGCCGGGTTTCTCGAGCTGGCCGCGGAGATACCGATCAAGCCCGAAGTGGAAGAGTTTCCGCTGGAAGACGCCAACCGGGCGCTGGTCGAACTGAAACATGGCAGGATCCGGGGCGCCAAGGTGCTGCGGATCGACTGACTGGAGGTGGTGACATATGACGGTCAAGCATATCAGGAACGTGCCCGCCGAGACGATCGACGCCGGCAGGGGTGCGTCGCGCCAGGTGCTGATCGGCCCCGACGAGGGGCCGAACTTCGCGTTGCGCCGGTTCATCATGGAACCCGGCGGCGGAATCCCCGCGCACACCAACACGGTGGAACACGAACAGTACGTCCTGAGCGGGCGCGCGCGGATCGGCGTGGGCGCCGAAGAGTACGACGTGGAAGCGGGAAGCGTGGTCTTCATCCCCGCCGGGATGCCACACTGGTACAAGGTGTCGGGTGAAGAACCTTTCGAGTTCCTCTGCGTCGTCCCCAACGGCGACGACGAGATCCAGATGCTGGAATAGAAGGATACTGTATAATGACGGAAAAAGAATCGATCTGGGAAAACCCGGAACGCGTGGAGGAGTTCGCCACGCGCGAAGCCGACACGCGCATGATGAAGCTGGTCGAGCGCTTCGATAAGCCCACCGACACGCGCATCCTCGACCTGGGCTGCGCCGCCGGGCGCAACACGGTCGTGCTGGCCGAGGCGGGTTTCGACGTATACGCGGTGGACTCGTCGGCGGCGATGATCGAACGGACGCGGGCGCGCGTGGCACAGGCCATCGGCGAAGACGAGGCGAAGCGCCGCGTGGTACAGGGCTGCATGGACGACCTCTCGCGATTCGAAGACGCCTCGTTCGACATGGTCCTCGGTGTCGGCGTCTACCACAACGCGAGTGATCGCGACGAGTGGGAGCGGTCGCTGTCCGAGTCGTCGCGGATCCTCAAGGATGGCGGGTTACTGCTCGTGGCCAACTTCAGCCCGCGGTGCAACCCCGACGGTCAGGGGATGCACCCGGTCGAGGGGGAGCCCGGAGTTTACGTCGGCTTCGGGAGCGAAAGGCTCTTTTTGCGGGAGCAGGACGACCTCGACGCCGACATGCGCCGGCACGGCCTCACTCCGGAAGTCGAGACGGTGACGGTGACGAGGGAAGTCGAAAAGGGAGCGCGCGTTGTCGTGAACGCGCTCTACCGGAAGACCGCGCCATAAACAGAGGGGGATCGTCATGAGGGTTTTGATTGCGGTTCTGATGGCAGTTACGATGGTGGCCCAGCCCGGGGCGGTCGCCTCGGGTGACGGCGGTAGCGCGGAAGTCGAGTGGGTCAAGGAGCACGCGATCCCGTTCGACACGCAGGAGGCGGGGAACGGTTTCGCCGACCTGGCCCCGCTCCAGGAGATCATCGGCGACGCGCGCATCGTCGGACTTGGAGAAGTTACCCACGGCACCCGCGAACACTTCCAGATGAAACACCGCCTCGTCGAGTTCCTCGCCACCGAAATGGGTTTCACGATCTTTTCCATCGAGGCGAGTACGCCCGAGGCGTACAAGCTCAACGACTACGTCCTCGGGGGTGAAGGCGACCCGAAGGCGCTCGTCGCCGGCATGTACTTCTGGACGTGGACCACCGAGGAAGTCCTCGCGATGGTCGAGTGGATGCGAGAGTTCAACGCCTCGGGCGGGGGCCCGGTCCAGTTCACCGGGTTCGACATGCAGACCCCCGACGTCGCCGCCGGGATCGTCGTCGACTTCCTCACCCGCGTGGACGCCGGACAGGCCGGGGTCGTGCGGGCGCGCTACGACGAAGTATTGTCGGTCCGGCAGGCGGGTGGCGGTTTCGGTGTGGCCACGATGTCGTTCCCCGTGGAAGCGGCGAGGGGGAAGCACCTCGAGTACACGGGCTACATCAAGACGGAGAACGTCCAGGGGGGATGGGCGGGGTTGTGGTGGCGGGCCGACGTCGAGGACGGAACGCCCGCGTTCGACAACATGGCGGGCCGCGGGCCGACGGGCACCACCGACTGGAACCGTTTCACGATCGAGCTCGATGTTCCCGAGAACACGACCAACATCAACTTCGGCGTCATCCTGCCCGGATCGGGAAAAGCGTGGTTCGACAAACTGACGGTCGAGCTCGACGGCGAGGTGTACGACGCGGCGGGACAATTCGACTTCGGGTTCGAGGCGGAAGCGATCCAGGGCTACTACGTCACGAACGACGGGACGTACCGCGCCAGCCTCGACGCCGGCGAACGGTACTCGGGTAAGCAGAGCCTGTGCCTGGAAAAACTCGAAGGAGAGGATCCCGAAAGCCCGGCGGCCGATGAAGCGGCGGCGACCGCGGGAGAATTGCTGGCGGCGCTGGTGCGGTCTCGCGACGAGTATACCAGGGTTGCCACCGGCGAAGAAATCGAGTGGGCGATCCACAACGCCCGCATCGTCGAGCAGTGCATGCTGTCGCGCGCCGACCGGTCATACATGCTTCGCGACCGGTTCATGGCGGAGAATGTCGAGTGGATCGCCGGGCAGAACCCCGATGCGAAGATCATCCTCTGGGCGCACAACGGACACGTCGCCCGGTTCCAGGGCAAGATGGGCTGGTACCTCGACGAGACGTACGGCGAAGGGTACCTCCCCGTCGGGTTTACCGCGGCACAGGGGCGTTACCAGGCGATGGGCGAGGGAGGCCTCGGTGTCCACGACCTCGCGCCGCCGCCGGACGAAAGCGTGGAGAGCGTCCTGGCCGCCACCGGCGAGCCCAGGCTGATCCTCGACCTGCGCGGTGACGAACTGGAATGGCTCGCCGAACCGGTGAAGATGCGCTCGATCGGCGCGATGGCGATGGAGCCGGAGCAGCAGTTCTTCTTCATGGTGATCCCCGACGCCTTCGACGTCCTCGTTTATTTCGAGAACACCACCGCCGCCATTCCGATCGGAGGAAGAGATTGAAAATTGCGCTCGTGCAGCAGCGGTCCACTGGTGATCGCGACGCCGACCGGCAGCGCGGCCTCGAGGCGGTCCGGACCGCCGCCGCGGATGACGCTCAGGTGATCGCCTTTGCCGAACTCGCCTTCGACCCCTTCTACCCCCAGGACGTCGCCACCGAAGACAAGCTGGCACTCGCCGAGCCCGTCCCCGGTCCGACGACGGAGATGTTCGCCGCCGTGGCGCGCGAACTCGGCGTGGCCATCGTGCTCAACGTCTTCGAGCGCGACGGCGAGCGCACCTTCGACACCTCGCCCGTGATCGACGCCGGCGGCGAGATGCTCGGCCGGACGCGGATGGTCCACATCACCGAATACGCCTGTTTCCACGAGCAGGGGTACTACGCCCCCGGTGACCGCGGGGTGCCCGTGTACGACACCCGTTTCGGGAAGATCGGCGTGGCCATCTGTTACGACCGGCACTACCCCGAGTATATGCGCGCGCTGGCGCTGGCCGGCGCCGAGGTCGTGTTCGTTCCCCAGGCGGGGGCGGTGGGCGAGTGGCCCGAGGGGCTCTACGAGGCCGAGATGCGCGTGGCCGCGTTCCAGAACGGATACTTCACGGCGCTGTGCAACCGGGTGGGGCCCGAGGAGCGCCTCACCTTTGCCGGCGAGTCGTTCGTCTGCGACCCCGACGGGCGCGTGATCGCCCGCGCGGGCCGGGGTACCGACGAAGTACTGTACGCGGATGTCGACTTGTCGAAGGTAGGGGAGTCGCACGCCCGGCGGTTGTTTCTCCGCGAC
>CBDVDJ010000149.1:0-6849 GCA_965372695.1 uncultured bacterium | reverse complement strand
GTGCTGTTGCGCCGCCGCAACGCCACGGGGCCGGAATGCGCTGCCGCGCCCGTAGCGCCCGCCAACCCGTTTCTCGGTGTGATGCTTCCGTACACGCCGCTGCACCATCTGCTGCTCGACGACCTGGGCTTTGCCGTCGTCGCCACCAGCGGCAACATCTCCGAGGAACCGATCTGCACCGATGAGCGCGACGCCCGCGACACGCTGTCCGGGATCGCCGACGGCTTCCTCGTGCACGACCGGCCCATCGCCCGGCACGCTGACGATTCCGTGACCCGCGTCGCCGCCGGACGCGAGTTGCTCCTGCGCCGTGCACGCGGCTACGCCCCGCTGCCTCTGCCATTGACCGGCGTCGGCGGCACGACCACCGTGCTCGGTGTAGGCGCGCACCAGAAGAACACAGTGGGCATTTCCGTCGAGGGACGCGTCGTACTCGGACAGCATATCGGCGACCTGTCCACGCTCGCCGCGTGCGCCGCGTTCGAGCGCAGCGTGTCCGACCTGCAGATGCTCTACCGGCGCACCCCCGCGCGCGTGGCGTGCGACTCGCACCCCGATTACGCCTCGACGCGCCACGCCCACTCCCTCACCCCGAATGCCATCCCGGTTCAGCACCACTTCGCCCACGTCGTATCGTGCGCCGTCGAGAACGCCCTCGCCGGCCCGGTACTCGGCGTCTCGTGGGATGGAACCGGTTACGGCGACGACGGCACCGTCTGGGGCGGAGAGTTCCTCCGCGTTGACGCGTCCGACCCGCGGGGCTACGAACGGATCGCCCACCTGCGCACCTTCCGCCTCCCCGGCGGCGAGCGGGCGGTGCGCGAACCGCGGCGCAGCGCGCTCGGCGTCCTCTTCGAGTTGGACGGCGGGCCGCCGCAGCGGCTGCCCGCCACGGTGCGCGACGCCTTCAGCGGCGAGGAACTGCGCGTCGTCACCCGGATGCTGACCCGGGAGATCAACGCGCCGGTCACGTCGAGCGCCGGCCGGCTCTTCGACGCGGTCGCGTCGCTCACGGGAATCCGCCAGGTCACGGCCTTCGAGGGCCAGGCGGCGATGGAGCTCGAGTTCGCCGCGCATCGGTCCGGCACGTCGGAAAATCTCCCCATCGCTGTCGACACCACCACCGCAAGACCGTGGGTCGTCGACTGGGCCCCGGCGATTTGTGATATACTCTCGGCGCTTCCCGCCCAGGACACGGCAACGGTCGCCGCCGCGTTTCACAACGGGTTGGCCGCGGCGATCCTTTCTGTGGCGGCGGCGTCCGGCGTGGAGCAGATCGTGCTGACGGGCGGCTGCTTTCAGAACGCGTACCTGCTCGAGCGTACCATAGTACAATTGCGTACAGCGGGGTTGCGCCCCTACTGGCACCAGCGTGTGCCGCCCAATGACGGCGGTATCGCGCTGGGACAAATCGCGGTTGCGTGCGCCCTCATCAACGGCGAGGAATCAGGATGAAATACGTCGACGAGTACCGCGACGCGGAGTCAACAAAGACGCTCGCGCGGGCGATCCATCGCACCACCAAGCGCCCCTGGACCATCATGGAAGTCTGCGGGGGGCAGACCCACGCGATCGTGCGCTTCGGTATCGATGAGCTGCTCCCCGACGATATCACCCTGGTGCACGGACCCGGTTGCCCGGTGTGCGTCACACCGAAGGAGCTCATCGATACCGCCGTCGCCATCGCTTCCATACCCGGCGTTATATTATGCTCCTTCGGCGACATGCTGCGCGTCCCCGGAAGCAAAGACAACCTGCTCTCCGTGAAGGCGGTCGGCGGCGACGTGCGTATCGTCTACTCGCCACTCGACGCGCTTCGATTCGCCACAGAGAACCCGGACCGTCAGGTAGTGTTCTTCGCCGTGGGTTTCGAGACGACGGCGCCGGCCAACGCGATGGCGGTCTATCAGGCGCACCAGCGAGGCGTTGACAACTTCTCGATCCTCGTGTCGCACGTCCTCGTCCCGCCGGCGATCGAGGCGATACTCGGATCCCCGTCCAACCGCGTGCAGGCGTTCCTCGCCGCCGGGCACGTGTGTGCGGTGATGGGTATCGAAGAGTACCACCCGATTGCCAAAAAATACCGCGTGCCGATCGTAGTTACCGGCTTCGAACCGCTCGACATCCTGCAGGGCGTGTACATGACGATCGTCCAGCTCGAAGAAGGCCGGCACGAAGTGGAGAACCAGTACGCGCGCTCGGTGCGCGAACACGGGAGCAGGCGTGCGCGGGATATCATCGGCGAGGTATTCGAGATAGTGCCCCGGCAATGGCGCGGTATCGGCGAGATTCCCCGAAGCGGGCTGGGTTTACGCGAGCAGTTCGCCAGCTACGACGCCGCCCTGCGTTTTCAGGTCGATGTCGACCCCGTGCCGGAGAGCGGCGATTGCATCAGCGGCTTGATACTCCAGGGGCTGAAGAAACCGAACGAGTGCCCGGCGTTCGCGACGCGCTGCACACCGGAGCATCCACTCGGCGCCACCATGGTGTCGTCGGAGGGAGCGTGCGCCGCGTATCATCGCTATCGCCGGTTCCAGGGGGAGGCCGAACTTGACTGACCGTACCGATAACGAATTCATCCCGTCGTGCCCTATCCCACCGAGTGAGTACCCGCACATTCTGCTCGCCCACGGCGGCGGTGGCAAGCTGATGAATGCGCTGATCGAGAAGATCTTTCTCCCGACGTTCGACAACGAGCAGCTGGACCGGCGACACGACGGCGCCGTCCTGGAGGCCGGCGGCGCGCGCATCGCCTTTACCACCGATTCCTACGTGGTGCGCCCGTTCTTCTTCCCCGGCGGCGACATCGGGTCGCTCTCCGTCCACGGCACCGTCAACGACCTGTGCATGTGCGGCGCCCGTCCGCTGGCGATCAGCGCCGGGTTGATTCTGGAAGAGGGCCTCGCGATGGAAGACCTGTGGCGAATCACCCGTTCCATGCAGGAGGCGGCCCGGGCCGCGGGAGTCGAGATCGTCACCGGCGACACCAAGGTCGTCGACCGCGGCAAGGGTGACGGGATCTTTATCAACACGGCCGGCATCGGCATCGTCGAGGGTGGGCGCGTACTGGGGCCGTCCGAGGTGCGGCCGGGCGACGTCGTCGTACTCAGTGGAGACATCGGCAGACACGGCATTGCCATCATGGCCGCGCGCGAGGGGCTCGAGTTTGAGACCTCGATCGAGAGCGACTCCGCCGCGCTCGTCGGCATCACGGACGCATTGCTGGCGAGCGGCGCCCGCGTCTCGTGCATGCGCGACCTGACTCGTGGCGGGCTCGCCGCCGCCCTCATCGAGATCGCGGAAACGGCTGGCGTCCGGGTGGACATCGACGAGTGCGCGGTGCCCGTTCTCGAGGAAGTGCGCGGCGCCTGCGAAATCCTCGGCCTCGACCCACTCTTCGTGGCCAACGAGGGGCGCTTCGTCGCGTTCGTCAGCCCGGACGACGCCGACGCGGCCGTCGCCAACTTGAGCGGCCACCCACTGGGCACCGGCGCATGCGTGATCGGCCGCGTATTCGACGGGCCCCGCGGCCGGGTCACCACCCGAACCTCCATCGGCACCACCAGCATACTCGACCTCCCGAGCGGCGAGCAGCTCCCCCGCATCTGCTGATATCTCAGTGCCGAAGGGGCCCTTACTGTCTCGGCAGGGGTCCGGTCCTGCGCCTGCGGCGGCGAAGCACGGGCGAGGTGAACCCCCAGAGCAAGAAGCCACTCAAGACCGTCACAACGCCCAGGATCGACAGCAACCGTAAAACTATATTATTGATATCGTCCCGGGCCTCGTAATCCATGATGTGAAACATCCACATGAAGTCGAAAACACGCCACGTGTTATTCCGCCGAGCTGTCACCAGACCGCGCTCGGCGGCGACGTATACACGAGTGCCGGATGGATGATCGAACACAACACGGTAAGCGGGCAGCTCCCGGCCTCTGTATTCCGAATCTTCGCCAACATCCCCGATTAACTCGACCGCGAGCACAGGAGCGTCTGGTGCAAAATCAGCTTCGGCAACAGCAACGGCCTCTTCCCTGCTGATCGGCGATCGCAATATTCCCGTACGGGCGCTGGCCAGAGTGTAGCGGACATCTCCGTTCACACGATACTTGATCTCATAAACCGGCTCGCCCAACAGCGACCGCAGTAAAACGTGCTCAATATTTTCTATATCAGAGACGCGGCCCGTTAACGCCGCTGTGATGACGCCGGGGGACAGGAAAGTAGTGTCGGTGGGAGCCAATCCGCGCGGCCCGACAGACAGATGCTCGCCCCGCACTTGTTCGATGTTGTTCCAGCTGAAGTAGAATCCACTGACAGTCCAGAGGAGCAGCTGCAAGCCGATGACGAGACCGAGGTAGCGATGTGTCCTTCGAATCCATGATATGCGCATGACCTGCTCCTGAGCCGGCTCCCCACACCGGATAAAATTGCACCTCAGCTTACGATGACCGTATGCCGGGGAACGGACGATCTATGGGATCCTACTTCTTTTTGGGTTGCGGCCCGGAGCTGACATGCGGCGCAAGCTTGTCCCACTCGCTCGACGCCACGCAGTACAGGCAAAAATCACCGTGGTCGTAGATCGAGCAGTTCATCGTGCCGCGCTTGTCCTTGTGCACGCAGGCTCCGACAAAGGGCGTCCTGGTCGGCCGCACCGGTCTGGTGAGCACCCACGTGATGCCATCCGCGCCGTTCTTGCCCATGAGCAAACTGTCGCGCTCCCACTCGTTCTGTTCCAGCAGGTCGACGCCAAAGAGCTTCAGCACGCTCAGAAGGGGGTGCACGGTGCGCTGGAATCCCCCAGGCTTTTCGCCCGGCATCATCATCGGTCCGGAGCCCATGCCGATATACTTTGTCACGCCGGCAGCCTTCATGGCGTTCCAGACGTGCGGGAGGTTGTGCGTCTTCGGACCCTCCTTCCTGTCGTCGCCGAGCGCCGAGATGACGCCATCGCAGCCGGTAAACGCCTCCTTCAACTTCTCCTCTTCATCCAGTTGCACCTCGACCACCGCAGTCGTCGGCTTCACATCTTTGAACTTGTGCGGCGACCGCGTGACCAACACCGCTTCGACGCCGATCTCCTCGGCCCGGGCGAGGATCCCCTTGCCGTAGGTTCCGCTGGCGCCGATGATCGCCACCTTCGCGGGCTTCGCAACGTTCGTGCTCATACCGTTAGACTAACACGCCCCTTCTGGCCATGCTGCGCGCGTAGATGACCAGGGCGAGCGCAACCACGAAAATGACAACGCTGAAAAGAAATCCGACGCCTCCGACGACATCAACACCCCCTGCGAATCCGTAGTTGTGAATCGCCGTCACCACCATGCAAAGTAAAGAAACCAGCAGGACGGGCACCGCAAACTTCTTGCGCATGAGCAGGAGGACGGCACCGAGGACACCGCCCCAGACCGCAAGGGCCCAGAAGGCGATCAGCCAGACCGGAAAGCCGTAGAAGAACTCGAGTTGCTCCGGCGTGAACTGACTCATGTATGCCTCATTCTTCGTCTCGGTCATGACGTAATCCATCGCACCGAGCAGGTTCCACAGAAGAGCCACGATCCCGACGATCCAGAGATGCCGCGGGGTTCTGGTGGCTTTCGTTTCGGACATCGGTTCCTCCTTCACAAGACAAGAATAACAACGCGGACGAAATAAATGGAAGGGATGCGTATTATCTTCGGTATCCTTGTAAATCAAGATTGGTGAGGCCGACATTCCTCGCGCACTGCACCGCTTCCTCGTATTCCCCGCGGGTGATTCGCCGGGAAATCTCAGGGTATTCAGATGCCTTATACATTGGCCGGTACTGTGACATGATATTGAGATACGTGTCTCTGGGGAGGTTATCCGCGATCCATTCAATTACCTGTTTTGTCCCACCGACATCGTTTGGCATTATCAGATGGCGTATCATCAGCCCTCTATACATGAGGCCATCAGTTTCGGGTTTCGCGACCCCCACCTGCCGGTGCATTTCGATGAGAGCCTCTTTTGTGTTCTCCGGATAGGATTCCGCGTCCGACGAGAACTTTGCGGCCATTTCGCCATCGGCATATTTAAAGTCGGGTAAATAGATGTCGACAACGCCATCGAGCTTCCTCAATATCTCCAATCGCTCCCATCCGCATGTATTATAGACAAGGGGAAGTCTCAGGCCTCTTCCTGCCGCCAGATCAAGTGCGAGAACGATATGCGGAACATAATGGGTCGGCGTGACAACGTTGATATTGTGGCACCCCCGCTCCTGGAGTACTAACATCATATTCGCCAGGTCTCCTATCGACCGCCGCACTCCTTCTCCACCCTGACTTGTTTCCCAGTTGATGCAAAACACACATCTAAGACCACAGTTGGTGAGGAATACTGTTCCCGATCCGCCTTCGCCCACCAGCGGCGTTTCCTCTCCGAAATGCGGATGAAAAGATGAAATTTCGAGCTGCGAGGACGCCCCGCAGAACCCCTCTTCTCCGTCCAGCCGACTGGCTCCGCATTCCCTTGGGCAGAGCTCACAGCTCTCCATGATGCTCCATAACTCCTGCCCACGTTTTTTTAACTCACCGCTTTTATGCAGCTGCCGATAGGATGGCTCGAAGTCCGGGGCTATCATGGCGGTTCCCCCATTCGCGAGGGGGTCTCGTTCCCGCCCGAATACAGCAGCTGCAAAAGCTCCATCTCCTCTTTCAAAACGACCGATAACATATGAGCATAGTCCTGAGAGCGTCAGATAGAAGCACGATCGAAAGAACTTTCTTCTTGTTTGCTTCGTCATCTCTAAGCCCCCCCTTCGGCCGGTCACTTTTCTCGAAACAAAGAATATCGTTAAAGCGATCGGTCCGCAAGCGTTTT
>CBDVDJ010000148.1:0-6893 GCA_965372695.1 uncultured bacterium | reverse complement strand
GCTGGCGGCCGGATTTTCGGCCGGTTTAGCGGCCGGACGGGCAGCCGGACCGGGGCCCGGACTTTCAGCCGGCTTTACGGTCGGCGTGGAGGGACCGGCCGTCGGCTTTGGCTTTGCTTCGATTTTCCCGTGCTTCGCGATGCACGTTTGTTCCGCCACGTTCGCCAGCCATTCCCCGAAACTCCCCCACATGTCGGTATAATTGCGGAGCGGTTCGCCGTCCTTGGCGACGCACCGCTTGATGGTTTCCTCGACGATGTCCTGCTGTTCGTCCGGGGTGAGGGGTTTCATCGACGGAGAGGGGTGCGCGATGAGCCACGGGCCGGCGCACCGGGTGAATTCGTCGAGCGCCGCCTGCGGGTCGGTTTTCAGCTGTTCCAGAAAAAACGGAAAGGGCTCGGCGAAGAGTTGATCGAGGTTTTTTTTCTCAGGGGGCATGGAGTGATTGCAGGAGTTGTGGCGGCCTCCCCGTGACGGGCACGCCGATTGCCTGCGCCCACACTCTATAAGCCCGCCGCAAGCATTGTCCAGAACAAAGGCTGACGCCGCGCGCGGCGGGCCGCAAGCATTGTCCAGAACAAAGGCTGGTGCCGCGGAGGCGGGCCCTGTTTGTTGTCCAGCCTGAAGGTTGACCCTGGGCTCGTCCTTCCCGGGATGTCCCCCGGTTGCATGACACTTCCCGCCCGCTGGGCGAACTCCGGCGGTGCCGCGCTGTCGCCGGACTTAAAACTTGACACCTGCCGGGTTAATACGGATAATCGCCTCTTATAAGGGGAGGGGCGTAACGCCCTGAAGAAAATGGGGTTAGACGAGGGGGATCCGGAACGCGCACCGCAGACAGGTGATTGTGGGGGTGGATGTTCCCCGCCATACCGGCTTCCGATTCCAGGTTTCAGCGTTGATCAAGGGAGGTGACGATTCGGGCAGCACACGGGACTGCCTGGAGTGGTTATGGAGACATGTACAACGGAATGCCTCAAGTGTCATAACGGCGTGTTAATGCCGCTGTCGGACTACGGACGCGACGGCGCGTCCATCATGTACAAGGCGTGGGTATGCAACAATCCGGAATGCGGGTTCAATATCCGCATCGACAACGGGGAGATCAGCATCGGCAGGGACATCAGCACGTCCATCAAGTAACGGGTGGGTGTGATCAAAATTATGATTCGTAGGGAGGCTCCGTTTCGGGGTCTCCCTTTTTTATTTTGTAGAGGAAGAACACGAGCAGGACGGCGGATACGACGAAGATGCGGACATCCTGCAGGTAGAACGGCAGGTCGGTGGCCTCGGACGCACCGCTGAATGTCAGTTGCAGCAGCGCCGTCGTGTTGAACAGAGCGTGGGCGATGATTGTGTACCACAGGTTGCCCGTCGCGTAGTAGACGAACGAGAGAAACACGCCGAAGAAGCAGATGCTGACCAGCAGGTGGGCGTTCAGATGAACGGCGCCGAAGACGAGACCCGCCATGACGAAACCGGCCACGCCGCCCATGTTGCGCGTGAAGATCTGCTGGATTATCCCCCGGAACACTATCTCCTCGGCGATCGGCACCAGCACGCAGAGGCCGGCGAAGATCACGACGAAGCTCCAGCCGCCGGTCGGGCGCAGGTCCCGCAGGCTCTCGAAGTACTCGGGCGGCACCGGGCTGAACTGCTGGGTGATCAGGTAGATATGGTCGACGATCACCACGGTGGCCAGGGTCGCGAAGAGGGTGTAGGCGACCCTCGGCGCCCGGGGCGGCGCCAGCCGGAGCTGGCGGGCGAAACCCGGGCCCACGCGGCGCAGCAGGATGTACAGCGGGAGAATAATCGCCACGAGTGCCGATACCCCGATGCCGAGCCGGTACTGGCCGATATATACGAAGATCTGCTGGACGTACATGCTGCTCAGCAGGCAGCTGCCGCACAGGAACAACAGAAAGTAGTTGTTCACCGCCGTAAACACGTCCGTGGACTTCAGATCCGTATTGCTTTCGGGCTGTTCTTCCATTAAACTCTTGTTCTTTCCGGGGGTCCTTCCGCCCCGAGACCCGGCCGGGTGGCCGGCTCCTCCTTGGTATCACATTATACGGGAAATCGGGCTGACCTCCAAACCCTCGACAATCACTATGATCAAAGTCGTCGTTTTCGATCTCGACAATACGCTCACCGATTTCATGGGCATGAAGGATGCCGCCGTGGACGCCGCCGTAGGCGCGATGGTGGACGCGGGACTCCGGTTTCCGGCCGATCGGATCAAGGCAAAGATCTATGAAATATACGAGCGGGAAGGCATTGAGTTTCAGAATGTCTTCGACGTCGCCCTGGAAGAGCTCCTCGGTGAGGTGGATTTCAAGATACAGGCAGCCGGAATCGTGGCCTACCGCCGCGCCCGCGAGGCGGCGCTGGTGCTCTACCCCCACGTCAGGCTCACCCTGATCGAACTGATGAAGCGGGGCATCCGCCTCGCTGTCGTCTCCGACGCGCCGCGCATGGAGGCGTGGCTGCGGTTATGCTACCTCCAGCTCCACCACATGTTCGATTTCGTCTCCACCTTCGACGACACCGGCGTGCGCAAGCCGAGCCCCGTGCCGTTCCAGCGCGCGCTCGACTATTTCGGAGTCGATTCCGGGAACGCGATAATGGTGGGCGACTGGCCCGACCGCGATATCACCGGTGCCGCCCAGCTGGGGATGGTCACGGTTTTTGCCCGCTACGGCAACACGTTTGGTACCGTCGAGAGCGGCGCGCACCACGACATCAACGACATTTACGAACTGGTCGAAATCGTCGACAAGCTCAACGGCAAGAGCGGATAAAGATGCACGTACTCACCAACGAACAGATGCAGAACGTCGACGCGGAAACGATCGACACCACCTGTCCCGGCATCGAACTGATGGAGCGCGCCGGGCGTAACGTGGCCAGGTTCATCCGCCACAAATTCGAACCCGAGGCCGGCAAGGCCGTCGTTTTCATCGGTTCCGGCAATAACGGCGGCGACGGACTCGTAATCGCCCGCTACCTGTGCGAGGCGGGCTGGAAGTGCTCCATCCACCTGCTCAAGCCGCCGGAAAAGTTCACGCCCGACGCCTCGAAGAACTACCAGCGCTTCCGCAAGATCCTCGAGACCAACACGAGCGCGGTGGAGTTCGACTCCAACCGCCCCGACTGGCCCGAGCGCGCCGCCGAGGATACGGCCGACGCCGACGTCCTCATCGACGCGATCCTCGGCACCGGAATCACCGGCGCCGTGCGGGGCAAGGCGCTGGAGATGATCGAATTCGCCAACAGCCTGGCGGGGCCGATGGTGGCGGAAGACATCCCGTCGGGGGTCAACGGGACCACCGGAGACGTCGAGGGTGAAGCGGTCGTGGCCGATTACACGGTGACGATCGGAGCGCCCAAGACGGGGCTCCTCTTCCACCCCGGCAAATCGTACGCGGGGGAAGTCACCGTCGTCGACATCGGCTATGCCGAAGAGGTCATCGCCCGGCACGGGAGCAGCGTCTTTCTTCTCGACCGCATCGAGGCGGCGTACCGGATGCCGTTCCGGGCGCCCGACGCGCACAAGTTCAGCGCCGGCACCCTGCTCATGATCGCGGGTAGTAACCAGTACCGCGGCGCCGCCCTACTCGCGGCCGAAGCGGCGATGCGGACCGGGTGCGGCATGGTCTACCTCGGCGTGCCCGCCTCCATCCGGCCGCAGATAGACGTGGAACTCCCCGAAGCCATCACGTTTCCGCTGCCGGAGACGGCCGACGGCACCGTTGCCGAAAGCGCCGCGTCGGCAATCTGGCCCTACCTCGAACGCGCCGACGCCGTGGCAATCGGACCGGGGATGGGGCGAAACGAAGAGACCGACCGCTTCATCCGCGACTTTGTCGCCGGCCTCGAGAAGCCGGTCGTCGTCGATGCCGACGCGATCACCGCGTTTGCCGGACAGGCGGACCTTGTCGCATCCCTCGGCGCCGACGCCGTGCTCACACCGCACAGCGGCGAATTGAAGCGCCTCGTCGAGGAGGAGATTCCCGAGTCGCCGCCCGAACGGATCGAGGCGACGATCCGGCTGGCCGAACGGCTGGGGTGCGCCCTCGTCCACAAGGGGGCCCCGTCGCTGATCGCCGACCCGGAAGAGGGCCTCTGGATCAATACCAGCGGTAACTCGGCGCTGGCCAGCGGCGGGACGGGCGACGTCCTGACCGGGATGGTCGGCGGCCTGCTCGCCCAGGGCGCCGGCGCGATGGACGCCGCGTGTTCGGCCTCGTTCCTGCATGGCAGAGCTGGAGAGTTCGCCGCCGAAGACCACGGGGTACGAGGAGTAATCGCGAGCGACCTTCTGCTATACCTCGGGGCCGCCGTGCTCGAACTCGAAGCAATTTGTGGGGACTGACCCCCGGATGCGGATAGTATTGTCGTTAGAATCGATGCCCGGGCCGGCCCGCACCTTCCGATGAGTCCCGGGCGAAACGGGCCGAAGCTTTCGATGAGTCCTGTGTGATACGGGCCGAGGCTTCCGATGGATCCTGTGTGAAACCGGCCACGGCCCTGTGGCAAATCACATGCGAGGCCGGTCGTGGCCGGTCAATGGCAATTGATTCAGGCCAGTGCGAGGCCGGTCGTGGCCGCCGATGGCAGTCGATTCAGCCAGTGCGAGGCCGGTCGTGGCCCGTCGATGGCAGTTGATTCAGCCAGTGCGAGGCCGGTCGTGGCTCGCCGATGGCAGTTGATTCAGCCAGTGCGTGGCCGGTCGATGGCAGTTGATTCAGCCAGTGCGTGGCCGGTCGATGGCAGTTGATTCAGCCAGTGCGAGGCCGGTGGTGGCCGTCGACGGCAGATGACAGGACCCGCGTGGGGCCATTGATAGCAGCCGATATATCACATGTGAGGCCCGTCAAGGGCGTGATCAGTACTATGTGTGGCCGGTCCAGGCAGTCGATATATCCCATGTGAAATCGTTCATGATTGACACCGTGATCCGCGTTATTTATATACATGTTTTCCCCGGGCGATTTGCGCCCGAATGTCCCATAGCCCAAGGATGGTAGCCCCGATGGAAAAGAGAAGCCCCGCCGAAGTGATAAAATTTGCCAAGGATAGCGGCGCCGTTATCCTCGACATGAAATTCCTGGACTTTCCGGGCACGTGGCAGCACTTCACCGTGCCGATCGACTCGCTCACCGAAGACGTGTTCGAGGAGGGGTTCGGCTTCGACGGTTCGAGCATCCGCGGGTGGAAGAGCATCAACGAGAGCGACATGATCGTTGTGCCCGACTCGAACACCGCCTTCATGGATCCGTTCATGAAGGACCTGACGCTCAACCTCATCGGCGACATCTTCGATCCGATCACGAAGGAGCGATATTCGCGCGATCCGCGCGCGATCGCGATCAAGGCCGAGAACTACCTGCAGAGCACCGGGATCGCCGACGTCGCCTTTTTTGGACCCGAGGCGGAGTTCTTCATCTTCGACGATGTCAGATTCGAACAGAAAGAAAACTCGGGATACTACTTCCTCGATTCACAGGAGGGTTCGTGGAACTCGGGCCGCGAGGAAAATCCCAACCTCGGATACAAACCGCGCTACAAAGAGGGTTACTTCCCCGTGCCGCCGACCGACTCGCTCCATGACCTGCGCAGCGAAATGATGCTGGTGATGATCGCTCTGGGACTCGAACCCGAAACGCAGCACCACGAAGTGGCGACGGCGGGACAGGGCGAGATCGACCTCAAGTTCGACACGCTCGTCAGCATGGCGGACAAGATGCTGATCTACAAATATATCGTCCGTAACGTCGCCCACCGCAACGGGAAGACCGTCACGTTCATGCCCAAGCCGATCTTCAACGACAATGGTTCGGGTATGCACGTGCACCAGAGCCTGTGGAAGAGCGACAAGCCGCTCTTTGCGGGCAACGGCTACGCCGGCCTGAGCGACATGGCGCTTCATTATATAGGCGGGATACTCAAGCACGCCCCGGCGCTGCTCGCGTTCTCGAATCCGACCACCAATTCGTACAAGCGGCTGGTGCCCGGCTTCGAGGCGCCCGTGAACCTCGCGTACTCGCAGCGCAACCGGAGCGCCGCCGTCCGAATCCCCATGTACTCGCAGTCGCCCAAGTCCAAACGGGTCGAATTCCGCTGTCCCGATCCGACGTGCAACCCGTACCTGACATTCGCCGCGCTGATGATGGCGGGGCTGGACGGGATCGAAAACAAGATCCACCCGGGCGAACCCCTCGACAAGAACATCTACGACCTGCCGCCGGAAGAGCTGGCCGAGATCAACAAGACACCGGCATCGCTCGACGCCGCGCTGAACGCGCTGGAAGAGGATCATGATTTTCTGCTCAAGGGGGACGTCTTCACCGACGACGTGATCCGGACGTGGATCGGTTTCAAGTGGGAACGGGAGATCGCCGAGATGGCGCTGCGCCCGCATCCGTATGAATTTTATCTGTACTACGACGCGTAGCGTTATCTTTGTACCATTAAATCGCCCGCGATGGCCGCAGAGCTCTCGCGGGCGATTTTAATTATACCCGGCAAGGCGTGATGTCCGGTCCGGTGTGTGATTTGCAAACGGCGATCTGCCGGGTATCGGCTTGTTGGGGCGGCGGCAGCCACCCGCCCGCTGCATGATTTACAATCGCCGAACTGCCGGGGTATCGGTTTGTTGGGGCGGCGGCAGCCACCCGCCCGGCGCATGATTTGCGATCGGCGAGCTGCCGGGTATACCCGGACCGGCAGAGGTGCGCCGGCCTGGATCCGCTCCACCGGCCACCGCCACCCGCCAGCGGCGCTAGCGCCGCCAGTGTTGTATTCTGGCCCGGTGACGCTTTCCCGTCCGGTGATATATTCCGGCTCGGTCGAGTATTCCGGTCCGATCACGAATGCCGGGCCGGCGCCGT